>JANSYF010000093.1 GCA_024742575.1 Paracoccaceae bacterium
TCCGTGTTCGATACCTACGACGACATCGTTGCGCGATGCTGTGACGCGTGGAACTTCTTCGCAAACGATCAGGAACGCGTCCGTTCTATCAGTGACCGAGAATATGCCAAAGCGGTCAATTCATAGGGCCGTTGGTATAAGAACAACTCTCCTCGGTGCCACGAACAGGTTCTCCCGACATCCAGTCGTCTTGTTTTCTCTAGTTGAGCAGAACTCAAGTGTTGCCGAAAAGCTGGCACGGCAGGCTGTAGACATTCAGCATTTGATCGGAGTCCCGGGGATGAAGATCATCGCAACCGGGGTGGGTGGCAGCCAATCCGGTTTCGAGTGCATCAATCTGGAACTTGGCCGTGACCTGATACGCTACATCTCTCTGCTTGCCTTTGAGTTTGATAGAAGCGCAGATCATACTGAGCGCCTCCACCGGCTGGCGAGCGAACTAGCCAATCTTTGGAAACCGGGGATAAACCACAATGCAACCCAAGCAGCGGTACGGCTGGGTATTCCTTGGGAGGTCGTGACCAAACGAGACCGCCCACTTATTGCGCTGGGACACGGTGTTCATCGACGGCTTTTCTGGAAGAGCTTTACTCCGGCTTCATCAGAAATCGGCACGGTGTTTAGCACGCCCAAGAATATTATGGGCAAAATGCTGCATGACGCTGGGCTGCCTGTTCCAAAGCAAGGAGCGGCGGCCACGTTTGACGAAGCGCAGAATTTGGCGGCAAAAATCGGTTGGCCTGTCGTCGTCAAACCAGCCCGTACCGATTTTGGCGTGGGGATCACCACCGGTATCGATAATTTACACGAGCTGCGAGGAGCGTTTGATGCCGCCAAAGAGTTTGGCGAGGTCCTTGTGCAAGAACATATCGAAGGCGACGGCCATCGGCTCTTAGTTTACAATGGCAAGTGTATCGCTGCTGTCCGGCAAAAAGCGGCACAGGTGATTGGCGATAGCAAGTCTTCGATATCTCAACTGATCGCGGAAACAAACGAAACACGAACTGACTACCTGAGCCACAATTGGAAAAAAATTGAGATAAACGATGCGCTCATTCGAATGCTTGCTCGGGTAGAGCTTGATCTAGATAGCGTCCCTGCGAACGGGCAGGTTGTCCGACTTAGAAGCAATACAAATATTTCGCAAGGCGGGACTTGCGAACGGGTAACGGACGAAGTTCATCCAGCTAATAAGGCAATGGCCGAGGCAGCCGCCGCCGTCTTCGGGCTCGATCTTGCTGGCGTGGACATGCAGACGACTGATATTCGGTCTCCTCTTATTGGGGAAAAGGGCGCTATCATCGAGGTCAACTCAACGCCCGGGTGGTTTATGATGGAGGACGGCACCTCCTTGGAAGACCAGATCGTGCAGCACTTTTTCCCCAGCCCGACACATGGTCGGATTCCGATCATTGTTTGCATTGAGGACTGTCCGGACCTAGCCGTTTTAATTGCTTCTGCCTTGTCCGTTTCTCATGTCGTTGCAAAATCAACTTCGGAGAATTTGGAAGTTGGCGGACATGTCTTCACTCAAGGTGAAAACGCTCGTTGTTCGCACCGAATACAATCAGCTCTGAACAACCCGCTCGCGGAGATCGCCGTGATATCGGCGACAGCAGAAGACATACTTCGATATGGTCTTGGGACCGAACGAGTCTCGCTTGTCGTAGCAGCGCGCGGGGTCGACCACAGTGCGCTTCACTGTCTTCATCCCAGTTCCGACGCCACACTTGTTTTTTGGCAAGATTTGGCTGCGTTTGTGGGTGATCGCACGCCCGAGGAAGACATTTGGTGCCTGACGAACACGGTAACAGATCCGGCCCCGAGGGGCGTGACCATGGTGGCACATGCCGACGATGGCGGATTGCACGTTAGACCGGCTGAAGGGAAGGTTCGTAAGTTGGCAAGCGGACAGTCGTTAAACTTAGAAGAACCATTGGTAATTCAGGTGGCGGCTTTGTTGGGCAAAAGCTCTGCAAGTTGGCCTTTTTAGCAAACCACAGATTTCAGGAAAGCTACCCAAACATACAATCCAAATGGTTTTTTTCAGACTGACGAAATGTGCTGCTTCATTGCGCATTTCATCACAGAGTAGGAGATGTCAAAGATGATCATGCTGTTCTTGGAACCATGTACACCTTCTTGGCCATTTGCTCTGTATTGTTGTCCTAAAAGCCACCGTTCCTTTCTTCCCTATTTCGGCAACAGGTAGGCCCAAACGGGCTGTGGGCGTGCAAAAGTATCGGCTTGCCTTAGCTGCATTGCGCGAAAGGTCACTCGGGTGTACCCTAACCTGCAATTAATGAGGCAGAGCAGCCCGCATGACCGCGCTGAAGGAATTTCAACGGCTGGAGGCCGAAGGTGTCTGGCGTGCAACGCCGGCCGACCAGCGCAAGGACGTGATTGTGTCCTTGGGCGATGCCTCTCTGACGATCCTTGATCTGCGGGAAAACGTGTTGGCGCATTGGTCAGTTGCTGCTGTGGCGCGGGCTAACAAGGGGCAGATGCCCGCGATCTATCATCCTGATGGCGACCCGGGCGAAACGCTGGAATTTGGCGAAGACAGCACGCAGATGATCGAAGCGATCGAGCGCATTCGCTCGGCTATAGACAGGACACGTCCGAAGCCGGGCAAGCTGCGGTTCTGGATCACCGGGCTGATTGCAGCGTCGGTGGTAGGCGGGATTGTATTCTGGCTGCCTGACGCGCTGCTGCGGCACACGGTACAGGTGGTGCCTGCGGTGAAGCGGGTCGAAATCGGGGATGCCTTGTTGGCACGGATCACGCGGATTTCCGGGCAGGCCTGCATGACCCGCGATGCCCGCGAACCGCTGCGTCGTCTGGCCTCGCGCGTGTTGGGCCCGGCGCAACGCGGTGCCTTGGTGGTTCTTCCGGGTGGTGTGGCCGAGACCGCGCATCTGCCCGGAGGACGCATCCTGTTGAACCGGTCGCTGATCGAAGACCCGGAGGAGCCGGATGTGACAGCGGGTTACGTACTAACCGAACGGCTGCGCGCACTAACCCAAGATCCGCTGGAGGAAATGCTGATCCAGACTGGCTTGTGGTCAAGTCTGCGCCTGCTCACCACGGGAGAAATGGTCGATGCGGATCTGGATCGCTATAGTGAATACCTATTGACCCAGACCCCAATCAAACTCTCAAACGACGTGATTATCGCGGCTTTCGAGACGGCAGGGTTGCGCACCACTCCCTATGCTTATGCAGTTGATATCACAGGGGAAACCACCCTACCCCTGATCGAAGCGGACCCCATGACGGGTAGCGACGCCCGCCCGGTATTGAGCGATGCTGACTGGTTGCGTTTGCAGGGGATCTGCGGAGAGTGATCAGTGGCCGAGGCCTTTCCCCCGTCCCACGATGATCGGTTCCTTGATCTTTTGATCTTTCGTCAGCAGCTCGCGTGGCACCGTGTTGCTCCAGATTTGCTGGGTGGCGCGGTGGCCCTGACGGGTCATGTGGGCGCGGTGCGGGTTCAGGCGGTCATCTTCCCAAGCAGGTTTGTAGCCCTTGGGAACAGCAGGAAGCGTGTTGCCCTGCGCGTCATAGACATGTTTGGGGACGATCCGCTCTTCGTAGACGCGGGGCTGTGGCTGGCTGTATTTCTGCACCCGAACCGTGCGGTTGGGGACAGAAGGCACTGTGCGCTGCGGGGTGATGATGACCGGTGCCGCCTCGGCCACGACAACCGGCGCGGCGCGGCGCACAACGCTCGGGGTCTGCCCACAGATAGGCTGACGGTCTCGACCAACGCGAGGCACCCAATTGACCGTGCCATCGACGCCCGCGCGCACATAAACACAGCCCCGGCTATCGACATATTGCCGATTGTCATAGCTGGCGGGTGGCACTTCGGCAGGCGGCATGACCTGCAAGCCCTGAGCTGACACAGATACGGTTGTCACCAGCAGCACGGCCAAGGCCGCCGCGGCTTTGATACGATACACAGTCATTTGTCTGTCCCCACAGATGTGCAGGAAGACTGCCCGTCAGGTGTTTGGGTGTAAAGGGCTATTTCGTCCCGAACATCCGATCCCCCGCATCGCCCAGACCGGGCACAATGTAGCCCAGTTCGTTGAGGTGCGAATCCAGTGATGCGGTGACAATGGGCACGTCCGGGTGCGCCTCTTTCATGCGGGCAACGCCTTCGGGCGCGGCAAGCAGGCAGAGGAAGATGATGTTCTTGGCGCCCGCGTCTTTGACAAGGTCGATGGCGGCCGCCGAACTGTTGCCTGTGGCGAGCATGGGATCAACGACAATGGTCACGCGTTCATCAAGTTGCGTAGGGACTTTGAAGTAATACTGCACCGGCTTGAGCGTTTCTTCATCGCGGTAGAGACCCACAAAACCAACCCGTGCCGCCGGGATCAGCTCAAGGATGCCGTCCAGTAACCCGTTGCCCGCTCGCAGAATCGAAATCAAAGCAAGCTTTTTGCCGTCGATCACTGGAGCGTCCATCTCACACAGTGGCGTTTCGATTTTCTTGGTGGTGAGCGGCAGGTTGCGCGTCACCTCGTAGGCCAGCAAGTGGCTGATTTCACGCAGCAATTGACGGAAAGACTTGGTCGAGGTGTCTTTCTCGCGCATCAGGCTCAGTTTGTGCTGAACAAGTGGATGGTCAACGATGGTCAGGTGATCGGTCATGTGCGCTCCAGTCGTTTCAGGACACGGGTGCGGGTGTCCTCGTCGCAGAATGCCGCGCGGGCGGCGGTGTCATTTAATTCGGCAAATACATCCTCGTCCCAGCGGAAGGTGCGGGCAAGGTTGATATATTCGTCACGCATTGTTGTGTGAAAGAAGGGCGGGTCGTCGGTGGACACCGTAACCTTCACACCGCGTTGGCGCAGCTTTTCAATGGGATGGTCGGCAAGGCTTGGGTAAACTTCGAGGTTCACGTTGGAACCCGGGCAAACTTCTAGGGTAATCTCGTTCTCTACAAGTTTGTCCACAAGGGCCAGATCGTTGATCGCGTGAACCCCGTGGCCGATGCGTTCGACCTTGAGGTCGTCCACGGCATCGCGCACCGATTGCGCGCCGCCCCATTCGCCCGCGTGGGCGGTCAGGCGCAGGCCAGCTTCGCGTGCCATGTCAAAGCTGTAGGCAAAGTCCTTGGGTTTGCCCTTCATTTCGTCGCCCGCGATGCCGAAGCCGACGATCCAGTCACCTGCGGTTTCAGCCGCACACAGCGCCGAGGCCTTGGCCTTTTCGGGGCCAAAATGGCGGATGCAGGTGATGATGCCGCGCAGGATGATGCCGTGATCGCGTTCAGCCTCGGCTGCCGCGTCTTTGATCGCGTGAAGGTATTCGCGCCATGCGCCGACATCACTGCCACCACAGAAATCCGGTGACAGGAAGGTTTCAGAGTAGATCACGTCATTTGCGGCACTTTCTTCAAGCACGGCTTTGGTCAGGCGGGCGTAATCCTCGGGGGTTTTGAGCACGCTTGTGGCGGCCTCATAAACGCTTAGGAAATGGACAAAATCGCGAAAGGCATAGCTGCCGTCGGATTTGAACACGCCGTCCAGATTTACCGATTTTTCCTTGGCCAGGCCTTTGATGAAGGACGGCGGCGCCGCGCCTTCGTGATGGAGGTGCAGTTCCACCTTTGGCAGACGCATGATCCGATCAAGTTCTTCTTCGTCCATGGGACGGCTCAGACGTTCGCGTTCTTCTTCATCTATCACAGGAAACTCCGCCCCGATCCACTTGCCACGACGCCAAGATGCTTGGCGATGCTTGCGGCCACATCGACGAACCCGACATGACCGATTTCTCCCGCTCCGGCCCCGGCAATTAGAACCGGGACGCGTTCGCGGGTGTGGTCCGTGCCTGTCCACGTGGGGTCGTTGCCATGATCTGAGGTGATGAGCAACAGGTCATCGGGTTTGAGACGGGGCAACAACTTGGCGAGTTCAGCATCGAACCATTCCAGCGCACGCGCATAGCCCGACACGTCGCGGCGGTGGCCGTATTTGCTGTCAAATTCGACGAAATTGGCAAAGATCAGGGCACCTTCGGGGGCCGTGTCGATCTGCTGCGCGAGGTGGTTCATCAGATGGGCATCAGAACCTTTGTGCACTGTGTCGATCCCCGACATTGAGAAGATGTCGCCGATCTTACCTATGCCGATCACCGCTTGTCCGGCGTCCTGCACCCAGTTGGTTAAGACTGGTTCGGGCGGTGCGATGGCGTAATCCCTACGGTTGGTGGTGCGTTCAAAGCTGCCGTCCTGCCCGACGAAGGGCCGCGCGATCACGCGGCCGATGCGGCGGTCGTGGCACATCGGCGCGAGGTCTTTGCAAAGCTTGAGCAGTCGGTCGAGGCCAAATGCCTCTTCATGCGCGGCGATTTGAAGGACGCTGTCGGCAGAGGTGTAGCAGATGGGTTTGCCAGTCCGCAGATGTTCTGCGCCGAAGGTTTCGATCACCTTCACGCCGTTGCTGTGGCAATTGCCAAGGATGCCATCAGTGCCAGCCAGTTCGCAGATACGTTGGGTGATGTCGTCGGGAAAGGACGGCACGGTGTCGGGCAGGTACGTCCAATCCCACGGCACGGGCAGACCTGCGAGTTCCCAATGGCCAGAAGGCGTGTCCTTGCCCTTTGAGATTTCTGTGGCGGCGCCCCAGCGGCCTTTGGGGGTGGCTTTGAGGTTCGGAGGTCCCTCACCGCTGGCCAGTTCGACAGCGCAACCGAGACCCAAAGCGTCGAGCGTCGGCAGCTGCAGCGGACCAGTGCGTCCGTCTTCGGCCTGCCCGGCCGCACAGGCTTTGGCGATGTGGAGCAGTGTGTTTGCGCCTGTATCGGGAACTTCGCCATTGAAGAACTGGTCTGCATCGGGCGCGCCACCGATACCCACGGAGTCCATTACGATTAGGAAGGCGCGGCTCATGTGATGTGCTCCAGCACAAGGGCAGGCTGCGGCGCGGGGTCATCGCCCAACGTGACGGCTGCGCGTACGGCTTGCGCGGCTTTGTCTGCCTGGCTTTCGCGGGCGGCGTGGATACGGGCCAGTGGTTGGCCCTTGGTCACACGGGCTCCTATCGAGATCACGTCGCTGAGGCCGACAGCCGGGTTGACGACATCCGATTCCACTTGGCGCCCCCCGCCCAGCGCGACCACGGTCAGGCCCAAGGCTTCGCCGTTGATGGCGGTGACGATGCCAGATGTGGGAGCGGTCACTTCGCGGATCACCGGGGCTTCGGGCAAGAAACGTGCCCAATCTTCAACGAAATGCACCGGGCCACCCATGGCGTAGACCATCGCACCAAATTTTTCGGCGGCGTTGCCTTGGGCGATAGCTTGGCCGATCTTTTTGGTGCCATCAGTGATCCCCGCTTGTTCAAGCAACGCGCCGCCCAAGGCGATGGTCAGGTCCAGCAACCTGCCCGAGGTCGCGCCTGTGAGCACGCGCATCACGTCGATGACTTCGAGCGCGTTTCCAAGGCTGGGGGCCAAGGGTTGCGACATGTCTGTGATCAAAGCCGAAGTCGGGCAACCGGTGGCGTTGGCCGTATCGACCAAGGCGCGGGCCAAGGCGCGGGCATCGTCTGCGGATTTCATGAACGCGCCCGAGCCGCATTTCACGTCGAGCACCAAGCCTTGAAGGCCCGCTGCAAGTTTCTTGGACAAGATGGACGCGGTGATGAGATCGAGGCTTTCGACTGTCGCAGTCACGTCGCGGATCGCGTAGAGCCGTTTGTCGGCTGGCGCGATGTCGGCGCTGGCACTGACGATGGCGCAGCCGACCTTAGACACAACCTGACGGAACTGATCTTCGGTCAGGGTGGTGCGGAAACCGGGGATCGATTCCAGCTTGTCGAGTGTGCCGCCAGTGTGGCCAAGTCCCCGGCCCGAGATCATCGGAACGTACACCCCGCATGCCGCGAGCGCGGGTGCAAGAATCAGGCTGACGCAATCCCCCACCCCGCCGGTCGAATGCTTATCGAGCACCGGCGCGTCAAGATCCCAGCGCAGCACCTTACCGCTGTCGCGCATAGCGGCGGTGAATGCCGCGCGACCTGTGTCTGTCAAACCGTTCAGACAAACGCCCATGGCGAACGCGCCCGCCTGAGCATCGCTCACTGATCCGTCGGCAAGCCCTTGAGCAAACCACGCAAGCGCGTCGGCTTCCGGTGTGCCGCCTTGGCGCAAGGTGGCGATGATCGCACGCGCGTCCATCAGGTACGGTCCATGTGTCCGGCATCGAACGCACCCGGAAGCAGATCACCAACGGTGGTGTTGAATTCGGCGCCGTTGGTGGTGGCCAGCGTAACCGGGACGTCGCGCGTGGCGAATTCGGACAGTTTTTGTCGACAGCCGCCACAGGGGGGCACCGGGTTTGGGCTGTCGGCAATCACATAGGCCGCGACAATCTTGTGTGCCCCGGACGCGATCATCGCAGCAATCGCGCCTGCTTCGGCACAGGTGCCTTCAGGATAGGCCACATTCTCTACGTTGCAGCCGATATAGACCTGGCCATCATCCGCCCGTAACGCCGCACCAACCTTGAAATTCGAATAGGGCGCGTATGCGTTCGCCCGAACCGCCAATGCTGCGTCTCTCAATTCCATTGTGACCCTGCCCCCAATTTCAGATCGACATGATTGCGAGGGCACGCGCCTGAATGCAAGGGCTCGTGGGAACTGGAAACGCAGCATTCGCGTTTTCCACCCGACACAGGAGGTGACTATGCCCATTCAGAACAGCTTGAGCCTTGATCCAACTTTCGGACTTGGCCCCGACCCAGAAGAAGAGATGACCGAACAGCAGGCGATCCGGCTGCGCGCACTTGCCAGCGCCGCCGATGAACCCTTTGATGGTAGCCTGACCCGCAGGCAGGCAGAACGCCGGATTGCGCATCTTCAGGAATACCTGAAATGACCTTCTTGCCGTTGGGGTAACTTACTGCCCTTCCCCTCCGCTCGCAAAAGGTTTACCTCTAAACCAAATTTCAGCGAGATCGGATCCATGTCGGACAACACCAACGAAACGCTGCGTCAGGCGGCCCTGTTTTATCACGAGCATCCCAAGCCAGGTAAGCTTGAAATCCGCGCGACCAAGCCGCTGGCAAACGGGCGCGATCTGGCACGGGCGTACAGCCCCGGCGTGGCCGAAGCTTGCCTTGAGATCAAAGCCGACGCGACCAACGCGGCGCGCTACACCGCCAAAGGCAACCTTGTGGCGGTGGTGTCAAACGGGACAGCCGTGCTAGGCCTTGGAAATATCGGTGCGCTTGCCTCCAAGCCGGTGATGGAAGGCAAGGCGGTTCTGTTCAAGAAATTCGCCAATATCGACTGTTTCGACATCGAAGTGAACGAGAGCAATCCAGAAAAGCTGGCCGATATTGTTTGCGCACTTGAGCCGACCTTCGGCGCGATCAACCTTGAAGACATCAAGGCGCCCGACTGTTTCATCGTCGAAAAGCTGTGTCGCGAGCGGATGAACATCCCCGTGTTCCACGACGATCAGCACGGTACGGCGATTGTCGTGGGGGCAGCAGCGACCAACGCGCTGCATGTGGCGGACAAGGCGTTCGGGGACATCAAGATCGTGTCCACCGGCGGCGGCGCTGCGGGAATCGCCTGCCTCAACATGCTCGTCAAATTGGGCGTGAAACGCGAGAATATCTGGCTTTGTGACATTCACGGTCTTGTCTATGAAGGCCGCACCGAGGACATGAACCCACAGAAAGCGGCCTTTGCCCAGAAAAGCGATCTGCGCACTTTGGATGATGTGATCGACGGGGCAGACCTGTTCCTTGGCCTAAGCGGGCCGAAGGTTTTGAAGCCCGAGATGGTGGCCAAGATGGCTGATCGCCCGATCATCTTTGCGCTGGCCAACCCAACGCCAGAAATCCTGCCTGATGAAGTGCGTGAAGTTGCGCCCAATGCCATCATGGCGACCGGACGCAGCGATTTCCCCAATCAGGTCAACAACGTGCTGTGCTTCCCGTTCATCTTCCGGGGCGCGCTGGATGTCGGCGCGACCGAGATCAACGACGCCATGCAGATTGCCTGTGTCGAAGGCATTGCCAAGCTGGCCCGCGCGACCACCAGCGCCGAAGCGGCTGCGGCCTATCGCGGTGAACAACTGACTTTTGGTGCAGACTACTTGATCCCAAAACCGTTTGATCCGCGTTTGTCTGGTGTCGTGTCGACCGCCGTGGCGCAGGCCGCGATGGAGTCGGGCGTGGCGCTGCGCCCTGTCGATGATCTCAAGGCGTACAAGGCCAAACTGGACGCAAGTGTCTACAAGTCGGCGTTGTTGATGCGTCCTGTGTTCGATGCTGCAGCCACTGGCGCACGCCGGATCGTATTTGCCGAGGGCGAGGATGAACGCGTGCTGCGGGCGGCGCAGGCGATTCTGGAGGAAACCACCGAAACCCCGATCCTGATCGGTCGTCCCGATGTGATCGCGTCGCGCTGCGAACGGTTGGGTTTGGAGATCCGGCCAGAACGGGATTTCACACTGGTGAACCCAGAGAACGATCCGCGCTACCGCGATTATTGGGAAACCTATCACAAGATCATGGCGCGGCGCGGTGTGACGCCCGATCTGGCGCGGGCA
>JANSYF010000039.1 GCA_024742575.1 Paracoccaceae bacterium
GCTCGAAGATCGCCCGCCGACACGTCTTTCCGTGTGATTTCAACTGCCATCAAAGCCTCCATCGTTTGAAGACAGTGATTCAGATTTTTCTGCAGAAGGGAATCCTCTGCGAGTCAAACAATCAGGCCGTTGGTATCAGACCCTCTAGCAAGCCCGCTCGTGCAAGAGTGGCCGCTCCAGTGCATATGCCGCCGGTTCTTCCACCGAAACGCACATGTTTTCGTATCTTGCTGACGGTTGCATCACTGGCTGCCTCAAGCCATTGATTTCCTGAACAAACGAGCAATCGTAGATCTGGCGAAAGATCATCCAGTTTGCCGTGTACGCTCACGTCTATTCCTGACGACGCCGTAACAGGGTTGCCGGTTTCCGAAAATAGTGTCCAACGATAAAGGGATTTTTGGGCAAGCTGGTTGGCGACTCGCAATGGATCGAGTGCTGCGCTGAAAGCCAGCAATGTGAATCTGTCCAACAACAGGAAACCAAGTTCGCGCGGCTCTGAAGAAGCATCGACCGGGAAGGTAAACGCCCCTTCCGGCACCACTTCAGGTCCTTGGGCATAACCCTTAGTCAGCAATGTCTTCCGCCCACAGTTCGGGCTTTTCTGCGATGAACCGTTGCATCAAGGCAATGCAATCCGGGTCATCTGCAACAATCACTTCCACGCCTTTAGCGCGCAGAAACTCCTCATTCCCACCGAAGTTTATGTTTTCGCCTATGGCCACACGCGGGATTCCGAACTGGATGATCGTGCCCGTGCACATCATACAGGGGCTGAGCGACGTATATAGCGTTGTGCCGCGATAGGTCGTCTGGCGGCCTGCCTTTCGCAATGCGTCCATCTCACCATGAGCGATGGGGTCGCCTTTTTGGACGCGTTGATTGCGTCCTTGAGCGACCACTTCTCCGTCCCGCGCCAGAACCGATCCGATCGGGCAACCGCCTACGTCGAACCCGCCTTTCGCCTCTTCATAGGCAATGCGCAGCAGGCGTTGATCAACCGCGTTCATGTTTCACCTCCCAGGATTGGTCCGTCAAAATATGGCAGAGTTTCAACGCTCGGCTGCCAGATGGCATCCCGTTGCAACTGATCCATGTGATCCGCGATTTGCTCAAGAGTAGCAAACCAGACGTCTTTGGTTTGCCGTGTTTTGACGATCCAGTTTTCAACTTGTTTCCAACGCGCCAGCCTTCCGCTCAGGAACGGATGGATGATAAGCATGAAAAATCCGCCGGCATCATACTGAGCTTCAAATTCCTCCCAGAAACCGCTGAGGCCATGAGACGGACTTGCCACAGGCATCATATATCCGATCTCGTCGTAGTGCGCGAAGGGAGGCCAGTCGTCGGTGCCCCAGTGCACTGGCATTTCATAAAGAGACCCGTTGGGCGTATCCAAGCGGTAAGGGATATCGTCGGCCATCATTGAGCTGTCATAGCGAAGCCCGTGCTCGATCATCAGGTCCACAACTTCCTGAGTGATATTGTAGACGGGCGCACGATAACCCCGCGGTTTTTGTCCGCAAATGCGTTGGTGCACATCCAGCGTACGTTCGAACCATTCGCGCTGTTGGCCGCGTGTCTTGATGGGATCCTCATGCAAATATCCATGGTGGCCGATTTCATGACCGTCCTTCAGGATTGCCTCGGCCACGTCGGGATAGGTTTCCAAGCACCAGCCGGGAATGAAGAATGACTGCTTCAGGCCCAGACGACAATAGGTATCGAGGATGCGTGGAAGGGCAACCATCGGGCCATAGCGCCCCATCGAAATAGGGTACAAGCGGTCATGGCTGTCGTCGGGCTTGGCGATATGGATCAGGCTGTCCGCGTCCATGTCGAAGGTGATCGCAACCGCACATTTCGCGCCATTTGGCCAAGGAATTGGGTTGCGGATCATTGACTAGCTTTCATTCAGGACATGCGCGCTTTGCGTGTCCCAGGACAGCCAGATTTCATCACCACTGTGCAGATCGAAATTCGACAGTTCACGTTCTTGCATCTGCACTTTGAATTCATGGCCTTGCGCGTCCTCAAGAAACAAAGTGACCATGGAGCCCACAAACTCTTCCGAGATCAGTTTGCAATATGCTCTGTTGCCGCCGTCAGGTTCTTCCAGTGCGATGTGCACCAGATCGGCTGATATCACGAAGCTGGCCTCGTGACCTTGGGTCAGTTGGACCTCGTTGGTGGGAACGGTGAACTCACCAGAGGGTGTGGCGATACACGCCGTGTCGCCATCAACCGATTTCACCTTGCCTGCAAGGATGTTGTTGCGGCCCACAAACTCTGCAACGAATTGGTTGGCGGGCGCGCGGTAAATCTCCTTGGGTGTCCCGATCTGTCCAATCTCCCCCTTGCCCATGATGATGACACGGTCGGCCATAGCAAAAGCTTCGGATTGGGAATGGGTCACGTAGACAAAGGTGATGCCAAGCTCACGTTGCAGATCAGTCAGGACGGCTTGCATGCGGATGACAAGGTGGGCGTCCAGCGCCGAAAGCGGTTCGTCCAGCAACAGGATCTGAGGCTCCATCACCAAGGATCGCGCGAGGGCGACACGCTGTTTCTGGCCACCGGACAGGGTGGAGATGTGTCGGTTTTCAAATTCAAGGATGCCCATTTTATCGAGCCACTTGATTGCGCGTTCCTTGCGCTCAGCCTTGTCCACACCACGCATCTTAAGGCCGAACTCCACGTTTTCACGTGCTGTCAGGAACGGAAAAAGCGCAAGCGATTGCCACACCAGCGGCGTGTCTCGCTCATGTGGGGGGACATCGTTCATCACGCGATCATTCAAACGAATTTCGCCAACGCTGGGCGCCTCAAGGCCTGCAAGCATGCGCAGAGTGGTGGTCTTGCCACATCCCGATGGCCCCATAATGGCTAGGAACTCGCCTTCGCGGATCTCAAAGTCCAGTTCTTTCACAGCAACGAAATCGTCAAAGTGCTTTTGTACTTTGTTAAAGACAACCAGCGGTTTGGTCATGATTGCATGCCCTTCATTTGGCGGCTGGCGAAGAACAACTGCGCCAACACTACCAGTGTAATAGATGTCAGGAAGACGAAGGTGCCGATGGCGTTCACCTGCGGATCAATGTTACCCTGCACGATTTCAAGAACGACCACAGGCAGCGTGCTGTTGAGGCCAGAGACAAACCAGGAAACTGCAAACTCGTCGAACGACACGGCAGCGGTCAGAAAGAGGCTTGAGAAGATTGCAGGCTTGCAAAATGGGATGATCACATGGCGCATGGTCTGCCATTCCGATGCGCCAAGATTCCATGATGCAGATTCAAGATCCGGGTCCATTTGGTTCAGGCGCAAACGAATGACCGCCATGGCAAACGGTGCAGTCAGAACGCTGTGTGCAATGATGATTGAATAGAGCTGCCCAGACATTCCGATCTTTGACAGCCAAGCAAGCATCGCGAGCGCCATGATGATCAAAGGGATGGTCGGGGGCAGTAGGATGAGAGCAAGGTAAGCGCCCTTGAAGCGAAAGTTGTAGCGGAAATCGGAATAGGCCGTACAGAACCCGAGGAACGTGGCAATCAGAGCGGTAGAACAGGATACGATCAAAGAGTTACGGGCAGCTTTCCAGATATCGGGGTCGGCCAAGACCTTTTCATACCATTCCGTTGAAAACTCCCCCAAGGGGATCGTCGGGAAGCGCTGAGAATTGAACGAAAAGATCATGCTGAAGACGATCGGCGCAAAAACAAATGCGAAGACCAGGACAACATAGATGCCCAGAATGATGTTCAGAGAACGGCTCTGCTTCATTTCGCTCCCTTCCCTTTGCGATAGGCCAAGGCGATACCGATGAAGGCAATCGCAAAGAGCGTCAGCATCATCATGATCGCCACAACCGCCGCGCGCGGCCACTGCTGGCCAGACTTGGTGGTATCAAGGATCAGGATCGGCAATGTCGGTTCTTGGGATCCGCCCAGATAGAAGGGTGCAACGAAATCACCAAATGACAGGATGAAGCAAAAAATCGCGGCAATGATCAGCCCGGTCTTAGAGAGCGGGATAATCACCTGCCAAATCGTGCGAAAGGCCGAACAGCCAAGGTTGCGGGCTGCTTCGATCAGGTTCCTGTCGATATTTGCCATCGTTACCGTCTGCAGGATCACGACCAGTGGCAGCGTCAGGGTCATATAGCCGACCAGCGTGCCGAAATTGGTGTTGAGCATGGTGTATGGCCCCAGCCCAACATAGCCCAGCATTGCGTTGACCACGCCGCTTTCCGACAAGATCACAAACCAGGAAAATGTGCGCACCAGATAGCTGGTGAAGAACGGAATGATTAATAGGAAAATTGCCCAACGTCGCGTGCTTTCTGACGCGCGAAACGCCAAGGCATAGGCGGCGGGAAAGGCGATACACATGGCGCAGACAGTGGACACTGTGGCGATAAAAATCGTGTACCAATAGCTGTCCCAAAAAAACCCACGGGTCAGCATGCGTTCCCAGTTCACAAACTCAAAGGCTTCGGTCATGCGGTAGTTCTTCACGAGGAAGAACGACATCGCGACCATGAACAGGACCGGCCCGACAAAGAAGATCAGTTGCCACAGAATGATCGGTAAGCGCCAGGTCAGCGCATAAAGGTTCGGGCGGGCATCAGGTTTGGATGACATGGGGCTTCGGCGCTTTCTTGGGAAAGCGGGCGACCTATTGGTCGCCCGCTTTTAGGTCGTCCTAGGGCTGGATCAGGCGCTTTTGTACTCTGACCAGAAGTCGTTCCAATCCTCGAGCGATTGCTGCTGAGGAATGTTGCGATAGTGAATCCGGCCTTCCCTGATCAATGTGATCGGATCCTGAGGGTCCCCATCGATCTGGTGCGAGCGTTGCGCTTCGGCCATGTCTGCCTCAATCAACGCTGCGCGGCCCGCCTTGGTCACGCAGAAGCCGGGATAGGCCGCCATCTGTGCAGACTTCACCTGTCCGGCGGGGGACATCATGTACTGGATGAATTTCTTGGATTCTTCCGCTTTTTCGCTGCCTTTGCCGATGGAATAGCTTTCGGTGAACTGGATCCCGCCCTCTTTGGGGATCACCGAAGCCACAGGAGCACCGTCTTTTTCCAGAACACCCGTGATCCAGTCGCCGATGCCGCACATCGCCTGCATTTCGCCGTTCTTGAGGCCGTTGAATGTGCCACCGTAGTCAAAGAAACCGCCGACCTGTTTGCGCATGCTCATAGTCGTTTCCTGAACTTTTGCCCATTGGTCATCATTGAGGTCCCAAAGAGCTGCGCCGTTGCCATCATAGAGGCTCATCATGCCGAGGTTCGGCAAATGCCAGTCGAAGTGACCGACTTTGCCTTCCAGTTCGGGTTTCCAGAAGCAGGCATAGCTTTCTGCTTCTTCCGCCGTGACCGAGTTCTTGTTGTAGGACACACCCAGATGGCCGCCGCGCAGCATCATTGAATACATCTTGCCATCGGCCCAGTGCCCCGGGAATTGCTGGAAATCTTCATGTAGCATGTCATCCAGCGGATAGTCATCGGGGCTCATCTCTTCGATGTAGCCCGCCGCGTTCAGCTGCTGCACGAATTCCGCGTCCGACAGTATCAGATCGTAGGTACCCGGCGGCGATTGTGCGATCAGCGCCAGCATGTTGTCGCCACCGGCGTAGTATTTGGGTACGAATTTCACGTTGTTGGCCGCTTCGTATTCGGCCACGACATCGGGCTCACCGTGGCCATACCATGCCAGCATGTTGATTTCGGTCGTGGATGCCCAAGCGCGGCTTACAAAGGGCGTCGTGAGAACAGCTGCGCCGCCGGCCTTGAGCAATTGACGGCGGTTCAATCCATAGATGGATGATGCAAAGGTTGGTCTGAACATTGGTGTCTCCCAGTTGGTCGCCCTTCCGCAACAAAGAGCATGTATGTTTATAATAAGCAGAAACTTTCGTACGTTGTTGAGCGAAAGGCTATTCCAAGACAGAAGACTTGTGAAATTTATCGTTCATATGCCTGCATAATGGGCGCTTATCCGTTTGAGTTGTTTACCGACTGCGCTTCAAGTGTACTCACCAATGCATCAATCGCCGCGTAACCGCCCGCGCCCAACTGTGCTTGCCGCGCAAACAATCCGATATGCAACGGAGCCAATACAGGAAGACCGTCTTGTTCGGAGAATTTGCGCATACCACTTTGAACGGTCGGTGCGGTCAGACAGGACAAGCCAAGCCCGTCGTGAACTGCGCGCTGCACCCCGCCGATGCCGGGACTTGAATAGGCAATACGCCAACTCCGGCCAGCGAGCTTCAAGGCTGTCGCCATTCGGTCCCGGTAAACGCAACCATAAGGATGCACCACAAGCGGGATATCGGCGTTGTCCGGGATCTCAAAACTCGTAGCCCCTACCCAGCTGGGTTGTTCTTTCCAGTTCCGGAAAAGAAACTGCTGGTCGTCACCGTCAAAAAGCGCAACGGCAATGTCGATCTCATTGCTGCGTAAGGCTAGCAAAAGATGTTTGGAGAGGTCACAACGGATTTCGACCTGAACGTCAGCATACTGCCGAACAACGTTTGTCAGGCACGATTGCAAGGTGTTGACGGCGTAGTCGACCGGCAGGCCAACGCGCAACTTGGCAGAAGGATCAGACTGCTCGAACTGGGCCACGGCGAGATCATTCAGCCGCAAGATCTGTCGGGCATGAATGGCAAGAGCCTCACCACGTTCGGTCAAAGTGATTTCTTTGCCCTTTCGTGCAATCAGAGCGTAGCCGACCATGTCTTCGAGACGTTTAATCTGCAAGCTGATCGCAGGCTGCGTCCGCCCGAGGATGTCCGCTGCCTTGGTAAAGCTTGCGACTTCGACGACCGTTATGAAAGCTCTCAAAAGCTCAGTTGACAGGTTGACTTGACCCATAGCCTGCACATTAGCAATGCAAATCTTTCGGGCGCAACCATTACACGTCTGAATAGGGCAACCTTGGTGATCTATTCAAAAAGAATGCTCACGGATTCCCCATTGGCGATCCGGGTGATGGCTTTGGCAAACATCGGCGCGATGGAAATCGTGCGAATACGCGATGATGCGATGACGGCTTCGGTGGCGCAAATCGTATCGGTGATCACCAAAGAAGACAGGTCTGATGCGTTGATCCGCTCAACAGCTTTGCCAGACAGCACACCATGGGTGATATAAGCAGACACTTCTGCTGCGCCGTGCTTAAGCAAGGCAGTCGCCGCGTTGCGTAATGTGCCGCCTGAATCGATGATGTCGTCGACAAGAACACAGGATTTGCCTTCTACGTCGCCAATGATGTTCATAACTTCAGAGGAGCCGGGTTTGTCGCGACGTTTGTCAACGATGGCCAATCCAGTAGACAGGCGCTTTGCAAGTGCGCGGGCCCGCACCACGCCACCCACATCGGGCGACACGACCATCACGTTATCGCGGTCACTGTGCTCTTCTATATCCCGAACGATCTCAGGCACCGCGTAAAGGTTGTCGGTTGGAATATCGAAGAAGCCCTGAATCTGCCCTGCATGCAGGTCCATCGTCAGCACCCGGTCAGCCCCGGCTCGGGTAATCATGTTCGCCACCAGTTTCGCCGAGATCGGTGTGCGAGGAGCGGATTTGCGATCCTGTCGCGCATAACCAAAGTAAGGAATGACAGCTGAAATCTGCCCCGCCGAGGAGCGCCGCAATGCATCAATCAACACCAGCAGCTCCATCAAGTTGTCATTGGCCGGAAACGACGTTGACTGGATGACATATACGTCGGCCCCACGCACGTTTTCCTGAATCTCGACAAAGACTTCCTCATCAGCGAAGCGGCGCACTTTGCATTCCGCCAGCGAGACCTTCATATGCGCCGCGATCGCTTCAGCAAGCGGACGGTTACTGTTTCCACAGATCAATTTCATCTGTCGAGCCCCTCTGAGGTGAGTAATACGAAAAGTGCGCCCTACTCGGCTTCTAGATCGGGAACGCCATCTCAGGTTTGTAGGTCTTAAAGCTTTCAAGGTATTGCGCGTTCGCCTGACGCTGCCACTCGGTGCCAGGCTGGATGGCGGTAACGCATTTGTACTTCTTGCGATATTCGGCAGTGGCGTCGTTCTCTTCCATGACAATCGCCACCATGCCGGCCACCTTGCCCTGCTGCTGCTCGACCAGTTGAACCGCACCGTTCATCGTGCCGCCGGTTTCAACCCACTGGTCGACCAATAACACCCGTGTCCCGGGCGCAAAGGCCGGTAGTCGCATTTCCATAGACTGTGTCTGCCCCGAATAGTTGGTCATTGACGCGCTATCAGTATCGACACAAAGCTTGCCGGGTTTGCGTATCGGCAAGAAACCTCGACCGATGCGCGCAGCAATACCTGCCGCCAGAACGAACCCCATGGCGTCAAGCCCGGCTACAACATCAATCTCGTCTGCATCCAGATCGGCAACCAGATCGTCCAGCAAGTCGTGATAGGCCTTGCCATTGATGTAAATTGAGGTGGGGTCGAGCCACGCAAACTTCTCACCCTTGGTGTTGGGTGCCATCAATGAGAAGTACCAACGGTCGTCCCGGGGTCCTTTGTCATGCGCCATGTGTCTGTGTCCTTTATGTCTGTGTAATGTCCATGAGCCGCTTCAAGCGCTTGGGGTCGATATTGTAGAAATCGCCCTCGTAATTGATGCCTGTCGCAACCATGAAAAGATCAACTGCATCGGCATACTGCGCTGCATTTTCAGGGGTAATGCCCGAGGCAAGGCCAAGCGCGGTCTCGCCGCAATGCTTGCGGAATGTCTCGATCTTACCGACGTCTGCGGCGTGTCCCGTCGCCACGCCAGAGGTCACAACCACATCCATATAATTCGTCGCGATGCGGGCGCTCTTGCTGTATTGTGACGGATCAACGTCGCGCTGCTTCTTGAACGCGGTGCCACCGATATAAAGGCCATCCCAGCCGCTAGACTTTCGGATCGCTGCAATCTCGTCAGCTTCGGGTTGATCGTCGTCGGCCCGACGCTCGTCTATACGCGCGTCATCGGCCCAATACCCATCGACTTTGAAGCCTTCTGCCTGAAGCTCGCCCAGAATGGGAAAGGCAAACTTGCCAGTCACCGCCAAAAAGTTCACTCCAATCCAGTTGTCCGGAAACGCCTTGCGCATGTCCCGGATGATGGGGACGAGTTTTTCTTTCTCGAAGTCATGATTGATCAAAAAGACGCCGGGACAGCCGCCCTCTATAGCTACATCAATGTTCCGGTGTGCCTGCTCAGCATCGAGCACATGAATTACGGGAAGGATAACAGGACCCATTGAGCCGAATTGGTTTTTTAGGTCCTGTCGGTGCATGCTGTGCCTCAATCTCATTGGTCTCGACTACACTAGCCGGGGGCTGGAAATTTAGAAAATTTATTGTTCTTATCCAGCTATTTGCTTTGGAAATGCCGGTGGAGAACGATCTCTTATGTCGGTAGCATCGCGTTTGGAATGTTAATCCAGATGCGGACCGGTGATGGCGTAAGTAATATCGCCGACATAGTGGAGTAATATCCACGAGTCCAAAAGCGCCTAGTTCGTGAACGCCGCGCTCATTCGCTCCGGTCAACCCGAAGCTGCTTTTGGAAAGTTCTAGAAGGCAGGGTCAACGTCGCATGCGTTCAAATTTGGGATCATAGGGTGAGGTGTCGACCACATGCGCAGTGATGCGGTCTCCGCACAGGTCAAGCTGCACCGAAGATCCGACAGCGGCAAAATCGGGTTCAACGAAGGCGTAGGCAAGGTTCATTCCGACACGGTGGCCATAGTCGCCGGACGTGATGGTGCCAACGACCGTGTTGCCTTGCATCAGTGATGCGCCCGGATGGGCCGGGGCGTGGTTGGTGTCAATCTTCAGTGTCACGAGCTGCCTTTTCGGTCCGACGGCCTGTCGCTTCAACAGTGCTGCTTTACCGATGAAGTCCTGTTTTTCTAAATTCACGAACCGCGAAAGGCCCGTCTCGAACGGATCAAATTCGGTAATCAGGTCGGCTTTCCAATGCAGAAATCCCTTCTCCATGCGCATGGAGTCGATGGCCCGTGCGCCGAAGAGTTTCAAACCATGCGCCCGCCCGGCTTCGCGCAAGGTAAGGTAAACTGCATAAAGCGATGCGTTCGGCACATGAATTTCATATGCCAGCTCCCCTGAAAAGCTGACGCTCATCACCACGGCTGGTGCAAAGCCGATGCAACATTCGCGGACCGACAACCATGGGAATGCTTTGGCTGACCAGTCGCCCCGTGCGCAGGCGGACAGAACCGCGCGCGCCTTTGGTCCAGCAAGGACAAGGATTGTATGGTCGTTGGTCAGGCTGCGCAGCTGCACGTCCTCGCCCTGCTCCAGATGCGCGGTCAGCCAATCCATGTCGTGGTGTTCCGACGCGGCGGCTGATCCATACCAGACCCTGTCGGGTCCGCGGTCCGAGGCGGGCAGATTGGCAACCGTCGCCTCGCCCTTGATGCACCCGTGCTTGTTCAGCAGATACCCCAGCCCGACACGACCTTCGCGTTTGGCCACTGTCCCGCAGATCATACGGTCAAGGAACGCGTGACGATCCTGCCCGGTGATCTCAATCCGGTTGAAGCCGTTTACTTCTGCCACGCCTACATTCGTTGCGACATTGGCGACCTCAGCAGCAATCACATCGAACGTGTCGTCGAAATTGAAGGTTAGCGATGGGTGAAATGCAGGGTCAGGCTTGATGTAATCCACGCGCTCCCAGCCATTCACAACCGTGAACTCCGCGCCTTCGGCTGCCAGAACAGGCGTCAAAGGCGTTGTTTTCGCATTGCGTCCTGCGGGGCGATGCTCGTGCGGGAAATGAAAACGAAACTCGTTCTGGTAATCCTCTATCGCTTTGAGCGCAGTCAATTCGACGGTCGCATGACCGGTGAAGCGACGCGGATCAATCACCCACGTTTCATAGCACGCCTCTCCATGAACAATCTGCTGCGCCAGAAGCCAGCCATGGCCGCCCCCTTCGCCAAGCCCAGCACGCAGACCAATGATGCAATAAGCGTTGCGCTTTCCGGGGATCGGCCCAACCAACGGCGCACCATCAATTGTGTAGGTGATCGGGCCATTCACGATCCGCTTGATCCCGACCTCGGACAAAGCAGGCATGCGTTCGAACGCGCCTTCTAGCACGTCCATCACACGATCCAGATCATCAGGACACAAGTCGTTCGAAAAGCTTGGGCTGATCCCGTCCATCCCCCACGTTTTGCAATCCTGTTCGTAGAACCCAACCAACAAACCGCCCTTTTCCTGGCGGGAATAATAATCCGAGATTGGGCAGCGCAAGAGAGGCATCCGGTGCCCGGCCTCTGCAATCGCGGGGATATCCTCGGTGATGAAATACTGATGTTCCATCGACGCGACGGGGTGTTGCACACCCATCATCGCGCCAATCTCGTTCACGCGATATCCGCCTGCATTCACCACGATGTCGCAATCGATATCACCGTGTTCGGTGTGGACCGTCCATGTATCGCCCTTGTGCTGGGTCAAACCAGTGACAGGTGTGTTGCGATAGACCTCAGCCCCGGCCTTGCGCGCATGAAAGGCAAGCGCCTGACACAGCTGGGCCGGGTCGATATCACCGTCCTCGCCATCCCAAAGACCGCCCAAAAGATTGTCGGTTGAAATCAGCGGGTGACGGCGTGCGCATTCCTCTGCGTCGATCACTTCATAATCAACGCCCATGCCCCGCGCCATCGACGCAAAATGGCGATATCCCTGCATCTGTTCTTCTGTGTTGGCCAGGCGAATGCCGCCATCGCCATGGTGATACCCAACCGGGTATTCCGGATCATCCCGCAATTTCTTGTAAAGGGCGATGGAGTGGGACTTGAGACCGACCATCGTCTGATTCATGCCGAAATTCGTGACCTGAGCCGCCGAATGCCAGGTGGTGCCGGACGTCAGTTCGTCACGCTCAACCAAGACCACATCAGACCATCCCTCCTGCGTGAGGTGATACAAGGTTGAGCAGCCCGCAATGCCCCCACCAATGACGACAACGTTGGTCTGGGTTTTCATGTCAAGCTCCTCAGTATTCTCAACAAATACTCTGACAAAACCACAAACCTTTGAAAAATAGTTTTATGTTAGATATATTCTCAGAAAACCCAAGGGTTAGGTATGCCACTCTCAGTGCGTGCAATGCGCTACGTTCAAGCCGCTTTAAAGCATGGCAGCATTACCGGTGCGGCCGAGGCCTCGCATGTGACACCATCGGCCATTGCCGCTGCTTTGGATCAGGCCGAAGCCGCTTTCGGTATGTCGCTTGTCACGCGTGCTCGGGCCAAGGGCATCTTTCCAACCGCCGCAGGCCGTGATGTGGGACGGCGTATCGATGATTTGCTGGAACGCTACGATGCCTTGCTCACAGGCATTTCTGACCTTCAATCACACCTCTCTGGAAATTTGAGTATTGGATACAATGCGCCGATTGCTCCGGCGTTTCTGCCAATGCTTGCCGCACAAATGCGGCAAGCCAATCCCAGCGTGACATTCACCTTAACCGAAGGCGACAACAACTCTGTCCAGACCGGCTTGGTGGACGGACAGTTCGATGTGATCCTGTTTGTCGAAGAACTGCCCAATCCGCAAATCGAGACGCAAACGCTGATTTATGCGCCCACATATTGCCTGTGTCCAACGGACCATGTGCTTGCCCAGAATGACACAGTAAGCGTGTCACAAATCGTAACCGAGCCCTTGATCCTTTTGGACCGCCCCGCGGCACGTGGTTATTATCTGGATCTTCTTGAACAAGGCGGAGACGCCCTTCGTATTGTGGCAACGGCCAATTCAACCGAAATGGTCCGGTCCCTTGTCGCCTCGAAGGTTGGGATTTCCCTGTTGAACATGAAACCACGTGACGTGCAGACCTACGCAGGACACGACATACGCTGCTTGCCAATCCGAGACAGCAACAGCGGCGTCACCCTCTCGCTTGGGTTTGCGCCGGGACCAAAACGAAAACTGGTCCAGACGTTCATCGAAAGCTGCGTTGCCCTATGTGAAGGGCCATTGGCCGCTCATTTGACTGTATCCAAAGCCTAATGCGCTTAGAACACAGCAGGCGCCGGTTTGCCAAAATGATGGCATCGCGGACATTGACCTGCTCTCCTGAAAGGTCCTCGATTAAGGTCAGCCTGACCTGCAACTGCTTAGACGGATAGTCAACAGAAGCCGTTTCAGCAAACAACAGATCATTGGGTTATGAATCGAAGGCCGGACCGACCTGTGTATGGATGATCTGTGCGACAAGAAAAAGATAGAGACTCGACCTTTTGCAGGTGGCGATCAGAATTTGGGCGCATGGAGGCCGAGAACATCCAACTGAAAAAGGACGCCTGCGGGATGAACTGGAAATTCTTTCTCGTCTCTACCGCGAAGGAGGATTAACGGTTCTTGAACGGGGTGGATTCAAGCGGGCAATACGCACCAAGATGCCCATGTTGATCCCGCAAGGGCCGAACCAATGTTGATCGCTCGACGGCATGTCCGATGCATTTTTTGATGGATGCAGGTTCTGGGTCCAGAACGTCGTAAACGTCTCCTGCCGTGACTGCCCGGCCGCCGTCGTGAACGTACCTATTGGCGGTGCGTGTGTCCCCAGAAAACTGGGTCTCATCACGGATTTGCGTGGCTATCTTTGCCTTGTGATCAGCGACAGCAGCAGGGAAATGGACTTAAAACGCCATTATCAAGTGGCAAGCTGATCGATCCCAAAAAAGCAAGAATGTCGCAAGCCCAAACGGAAACCAAACACGATCACACCTACGCCATTCCAACCTGCTCACGGTCCGGGCCAATGTCATTTGGGCGCATGGCCAAGTATTGTTCCAGGGTCGCTCTCATGTCAGCCGAAGACGGATCTTCAAATAGGTTCGTACGTTCGTGCGGGTCGTTTTCAAGGTCATAGAGTTCGCCCGCGCCCGAGATCAAATCAACTGTCAGCTTGTGCGTCCGGGTCCTGATTGTACGCAGCGACAATGCCACCCCTGCCCTCGTTGGCAAAAGCTGCCATTCATTCATCGCAAAGTCCCGTGAGGCGTCCCCTTCAAGCAATGGGCGAAGGCTTTCGCCATGTTGAGGTTGAAGCGCATCCGCCCCTGCCCAGTCATTGAACGTCGGACCAAGGTCCAATGTCGAGACTGGTTCATTCACTTCACGACCTTCCTTTATACCCGGACCCCGCACAATCATCGGCACCCGAAGAAGCCCCTCGTAGTGCATGGGGCCTTTCAGGATCAGGCCATGATCGCCAAGCCAATCCCCGTGATCAGAGATGTAAATGACATAGGTATTTTCTGACAGCCCGGCCTCGTCCAACGCAATCAACGGCCTCCCAACATTGTGGTCAATCAGGGATATCTGGCCATAGGTATTGGCGATGATCTCGCGCAGTTGGTCATCGCTCTGATTGGAAATACGGCTATAGTTCTTGCGGACCTCAGCGTTTTCCTTTGGTCCTGCGGGTTCGCTCGTCAGTACGGCTTCGTGCCACCAAGGTTTGCCTTCAAACGACTGGGATCGATGCTCGGGCAGATCGACTTCTGCGGGATCATGCAGGCGCGACCACGGTTCTGGCGCGTCAAACGGGTGATGCGGATCCGGGAAACTGACCCATGCGCAAAACAGATCCTCGCCCCGCCCATGCTTTAACCATTCGATGGCCCGATCTGCGGTCCATGTCGAATTGTGCCAGGCAGTCGGCAGCTTGGAATGCCAGGTCTGCGCCGCGTCCTTGGTGTCACCCGCATTTTCACGATAGAGCGCGTTCTTTTCGTCACCGCGTCCATCCGCGTAGAACCACCGTTCATAATGTTGTCCGGCGGGCGGCTTTTCCGGCAAGAACCAGTTGTGCCCGACCAGCATCATTTCAACATGGTCAAAGCCCATGTAGGGACCGTTCCAATCAGCGCCGTAGTTTGCCGATGATCGCAGACACTCAGGCGATCCGGTCGGCGCGAAGGTGTGATACGTCGAAAAATGCGCCTTGCCGAAAAAAGCGGTGTCATATCCAGATGCCGACAGTGCGCCAGCAAAGCCTTTTCCGCCGGTCTTTGGGTCCAGATCAATTCCGTTGTCATGAACGCCGTGTGTGCGACACAGCTGCCCCGTCAGGATTGAGGCGCGGGCCGGTTGGCAGACCACACAAGGTGTGATGCAGGCCGAAAACCAGGTGCCTTGGCTGGCAAGTTGATCAAGATGCGGGGTCTTGATATTCCGCCCTGCAAAACCAAAGCAATCTGCCCGATGTTGATCAGCAGAAATCAAAAGGATGTTCGGGCGGGTCATTGTGCGGGCTTTCATTTAGAGCGGAGGGAAAAGACAATCACCAAGCCGGCGAGCGCCATAAAGGTCGCCGCGATTGGGCTGGTGAACAGGAAGAACGGGTCAGCTCCGGTGGCCTCAAAAGATTGGCGAGCCGTATCTTCCAACCGACCGCCTAGGATAAAGGCGATGACAAATGGAAGCGGCGACATATCCAACCTGCGCATAAAGTAACCGATGACACCGAAAGCGATGGCAATCCAGATTTCAGAAAGATTGGGATTGCCCACATAGATAGATGTTAGTGTTAGCAGTAGGACCACGGGCAGCAGGATCTGCTTGGGAATGCGGATCATAAAGCCGACCGAGCGCATAAAGACACCGCCGACCGTCCAGTTCAGCAGGTTCGCCACCATCATCGTTGTGAACAGACCGAAAGCTATGACCAATTCCGGGTTCACGCTATCGGCGCTGAACCGGAATACGGACGGTCCAGGGCTGAAACCACCGATGGACTCCATGGCAAGGATCAGGAAAACGGCGGCTGCGTTGCCGGGGATGCCCAAGCTTAACACTGGGATCAGGTTTGCGCCTGACACGCTTGAATTTGCGGCCTCTGTGGCTGCGATCCCTTCCGGCGCACCGTCACCGAATTTCGGGAGCTTTCCACTGCGCTGGTATAGCGTCTTGCCCGACGCATAGCCAAGCGTCGCGGCCAATGTCGAACCAATACCGGGAAGCGCACCGATGACCGTACCAATAAGCGACGAGCGTGCAATGAAAGGCGCAATCCTCCGCAAATCGCCAGATTGCAGCCGCTGGTTGCCCTGCAAACCAGCGCCTCTTGGCTGTGCGCCGCGACGGGCATCGCGCCGCAAGTCTTCCAACCCTTTGAAAACCTCGCCAATAATCAACACACCAAGGACCGCAGATGTCACCGAAAACCCGTCAGAAAGCGTCTGCGTTCCGAAACTCAGTCGTGGATAGAAATCCTGTCCAGTTCCGATGCTGACGGCAAACAGTCCCAGACCCAGCGATATGAGTCCCTTGCCGGTGGAGCGCCCGATCACTGCGGCAATGAAGGCCAATGACAGGATCAACAGTGCCGTCTTTTCAGGTAGGTCCAAATAGCGCTCGACAAGGATCGCAAGAAACGGAGCACACAAGATCAGCACGAGATCCGAAAACGTATCGCCAGAGGCTGACGACACATGCGCGATACGCAATGCGCGCCCAGCCTGTCCGCTCATGGCCATTGGGTGACCATCCAGTGTAGTCATATAGGCGTCTGGCGTTCCTGGAGTGTTGAACAGGATCGCGGGGACGGCACCTCCGATAGTGGCACCTTT
Source organism: Paracoccaceae bacterium (assembly GCA_024742575.1). Classification (GTDB taxonomy): domain Bacteria; phylum Pseudomonadota; class Alphaproteobacteria; order Rhodobacterales; family Rhodobacteraceae; genus Marivita. Next base: position 16,644 of record JANSYF010000039.1, read on the forward strand.
CATGACACCGATAAGAAAACCCAAGACTGGTAAAAGCGCGTCAGGCGTATAGCCGAACGTCGAAATTAGGATCGGCAGTGAAATCGCCATCGCCATCGGGCCAGCAAGCCCGGGGGTCGCCCCGACGACGATGCCCAGCACAAACCCGGCAAGGATCATGCAGGGCGTCACCGGCACTCCCAAGGCAATTTCGGGGCCGCTGAAAACAGACAAGACGCCCAACCAGATATAGCCCCCAACGTCCATCAGACGTCCCCGTTGGGTGGCAACAGCAGATCATCAAAGGGGAGGTCATAAAGGACGACAAGAACAACGGACGATAGGAGACCGATCAAAAGACCTCGCCCGCTGATACGGCCTTCAACCAATGCCATCAGCCCGGCAACAAACATGCTGCCACCGACGATAAAACCTAAATATTTCCACGGAGCTGTGTCGCGCAATGCTCGGTAGTCACCTTCACCAGCGAAGTCTACGACCAACGGTCCAACCCAACGCATGGCGACGAGCGACATCGTGATTATCAGCATCAGCCTGCTTAGGAAGGAAAAGTTTGCAAGCAGGAGTTTCGGCGCATCTTCGTTTGGTACCAGTATGGCCAAAACCCCGCCCACACTCACAAAGCCCAAGGCCAAAACGGGCAACATCGCATCACCGATGCGCACACCACGGCGCAGTTTTTCGACAAGGCCCGTTTCCGTGTCCAATGGCACCCAAACCGCCAAAGCGATCAACGCCAGCAAGATGCAGAACAGGCCAAGACGCCCATCTTGAGATGCGAAACGCTTCATGAATTGGCCCCGGCGTTGCGCGGGCGAAACGCCCGCGCCAACCCTGTCACTCGGCTGATGCGTCCAACAAAGCACCTGCTTGCTTGAACGCATTCTGAACCAAAGCCGTAAGCTCATCCCCTTGGATCATCTTTACGCCGCCAAAGCCCTTTGTGATGAAGCCAGCCGCTTCGGACCCATCTGCGTTCAAGACATCCGAAAGCGCGGCAGCAATCGCATCCCGCGCCGCCGGATCCATGTTTGCGGGTCCGGCAATCAGGAACATGGTGTCGTTGGTATACGGCACGTTGTAGTCGCTCAGCATAGGCGCATCCGGCGTGCCGGACAGTGCGCTGCTTTTGGCAGAAGCAAGTTCGACCATGTCACCCGCAGCGACCGCTTTGGCCTGTATGCCTGCGCCAAAGCCCACATCCATGTCGCCCGCATTCAGTCCGTCCATGACCGCCCGGCCACCACGCACCGAGATGATGTTGAAATCAACGCCATTCTCTTTGCCGATGACATAAGCAAGGTCAGCCAGCGCCGGACTCATTGCGCCAAAGCGGATTTCTGCGCCGCCCTTTGCCGCGTCGATCACATCGCCCAGCGTGGTGTAGCCCTTACTGGACAGAGCCACGACAGCCATTTCGGTGCCAGCGGTCGTTGAAATCGGCGTCGCAGAACCCGGCCCGTCGATGCCCGCCGCAGACGCGTTATAGCCAAGGCTTTCCGTTACGATCATGGCAATCGCCGTACCATCGCCGGGTTCGGACGCCAGCGCGTTCACCGCGTTTAGACCACCTTTACCGGTGACCTGTTCGGGAATGATGTTCCAGCCTTTCAGCGCCTCGAGTTCGGCCGCGATCATTCGGGCCTGCGTATCCGCACCGCCACCAGCCGCAAAGGCGATCATCAACTTGATGGGCCCCGGTGGTGTCCAGTCTTGCGCCAAGCCTGCCGTTCCGGACAACGCAATGACGGCAGCCGCCATCGCGGCTTTGATCGATCGTTTCATGGTTTCCTCCCTGGTTTTACTCAAACAGCCACAATTTAGTTGATGGGTCAAATATAAAGTTGACCAGACAACCAATTAGACGGATGCTGCAACCAAGGAGAACTTTGCACCCATGAAGCCCAAACTCGAACTTTCCGTTCAAGACACTCCACTTCATCAGTTTTTGACCTATCGATTGTCGCGCGTGCAGGCCAAGTTGAATGCGCAGGCAAATGCCCTGTTGCAACGCAGCGCGGGTCTGACACTGTCGAAATGGCGCATCCTTGCGCTGATCGGTGCCGCTGGTCAGACACGGCTTTCGGAACTTGCGCGTATGGCGGCACTGGATAAAGGTTTGCTCAGCCGAAACCTGAAAATCATGGTCGATGAGGGTCTGGTCAAATCGAAACAGGATGACATTGATCACCGGGTCCAGCACCTGTCACTGACCAATGTCGGGCAAACCCTTTTTGAAGAGACGCTGCCAAAAATGAGAGCGCGCCAAAGCAAACTCCGAGGAAGTTTAAACGGCCAAGAACTAGAGACGCTTTTTTCCGCGCTCGACAAGCTGGAAATTGCATCGGAATGGCGCGGAGACAGCGAATGACGTCTAACCTGCTTGTCATCATGTCAGATGAACATCAGGCCCGCGCTATGGGATGTGCCGGGCACCCGTTTGTGCAAACTCCCAATCTTGATGCATTGGCCGCTCGTGGCATGCGCTTTTCAAATGCATACACGCCGTCGCCGATCTGTGTGCCTGCACGTGCCGCCTTTGCAGCTGGTCAGCCTGTGCACGTGACACAACTATGGGACAACGCCATGCCTTACACCGGCGAGCCACGCGGATGGGGCCACGCGCTTCAGGCCGGCGGCATCCCTGTCGAAAGCATCGGAAAACTGCACTATCGCCATGACGAAGACCCCGCCGGGTTCGACACAGAACACATCGCCATGCAGGTTGCTGGCGGCGTGGGTATGGTCTGGGCGTCGATCCGACAGGAAGACGAACGTTTGAATATGCCATCCCGAATGCTTGGGGATTACATCGGACCGGGCACCAGCAAATACACCGACTACGACGAAGCGGTCGTCGAACGCACAGCAGAATGGTTCATAGATAGAAAGACTTCAGCCGACACGCGCCCATGGTGCCTTTATGTTGGTCTTGTCGCCCCGCATTTCCCACTTGTCGTGCCGCAGCACTATCTTGATCTCTACCCGACCAATAGCTTGCCCAAGGTCAAACTGCACCCTGATGACGGCTATGCGCGGCACCCTTGGGTTGAAAAACAAAACGCCATGGCTGACAGCGAAAACGCGTTCCGCGATCCAGAGGAGCGCTTGACCGCAATCGCTGCCTACTACGGGTTGTGTACTTGGATGGACCACAATGTCGGGCGCATCCTTGCAGCGCTGCACGCCACGGGCATGGGCGATGAAACCACAATCATCTATACATCCGATCATGGTGACAATGTCGGAGCGCGGGGGCTTTGGGGAAAGTCCAACCTGTATCAGGAAAGCGTGGCAATTCCGCTGATTATAGCCGGGCCTGACGTTGCGCCAGGAGTGTGTAAGACACCAGTCAGCCTGTTGGATGTCGCTGCAACGATCCCCAAGCACTTTGACCAGCCGTTTACATGCGCAGGGCGTCCTTTGCTGGAAATTGCAGCCGACCCTGATGATACCGAACGCCCGGTTCTCAGCCAGTACCACGCAGTTGGCGCGGTCTCGGGTGCTTTCATGCTGAAGAAGGGGCGTTGGAAGCTGAACCACTATGTTGGCTTCCCCTCCGAGCTGTATGACCTTGAGGCCGATCCCGAGGAACTGAACGACCTCGCCGGGCTTGCTGGATATGCAGACCGACTGGCCAAGATGGAAGCCGCGCTTGCCGGTATTCTTGACCCCGAAGCCGTCAATGAAAAGGCATTTGCCGATCAGGCTGCATTGATCGCAAGACATGGTGGGCGCGCGCAAGCATTGAAACTGGGCGCACCAGCGGCAACGCCGCCGCCCGAAGTGGCACGATGAAACTTACGGTTCTTGGCTCTGGATCCCCTGAAGCCTATGCGCGGCGCGCCTCTTCGGGTCACCTGCTGGAGGTCGGAGGGCAGCGCATTCTTTTCGATTGCGGCGGTGGTGTCGTCGACCGGCTGTTGCAGGCGGGCTTCAAACCCTCAGACATCGATATCGTTTTTTTCTCGCATCTCCATTCCGACCACATGATGGACTATGCCCGTCTTGTGCATGCTGCTTGGGATGAGGGTGGCAAACCACTACGGGTGTTTGGACCAGAACCGATTGGTGAGATTACCAACAAACTCTTTGGTCGCGACGGTGTATTTGCGCACGATTTGATCGCAAGAACCGAGTTGCAAGGCAGTCAGGAAGTCTGGATCGCGCGCGGAGGCACGCTCCCGCGGCCATGGCCAGCCCCTGACGTGACAGAAATCACACCAGGCTTTGTGTTCAATGGTGGTGAGTGGACCTTGGAAAGCTGCGCTGTTCCACATGCACAGCCGTTTCTGACCTGCATGGCTTTCTCGGTGACCTCAAATGGACGTAAGTTCGTGTATTCTGGCGATGCTGGGATCACCGCAGACTTTGAAGCCTTCCTTTCAAACGCAGACCTTCTCTTACATTGGTGCTATCGCCTAAGCGATCAGAAAAAGGTGTCGAAATTCTACGAGGCCGTCGCGCCAACACCCGTTGAGATCGCCCGCGTGGCCCATCGAAACGCGGTCGGCCAACTGGTCCTTACACATTTCCGAATGCACATGGACGATACCGCCAAACACGAACATGCTCTGCAAAGTATGCGCGAAGTGTTCTCTGGTCCGTCCTGCGTAGCCGAAGATCTCAGTACGTTCTCTATTTAGGCCTGTGCGTAAACTATTTGACTGCAAATCGCGTCCAGAGAAAAGGGCCGCATTTTGCCTTCGGCGGCAAACCACGAACTGAGGTCTATATGCTGAGAAGTGAGACAAACAACCCCGATCAGCAGGGCCAAAAAGAAGCTTTAATTACTAGAGATATTGTCCAAGTGAGTGAGGACACGCTCACTCCACATGTGTTGCCCCACGCTCAATAGAAGCGGTGGAGCAGCGCAATGTCTCCAAAACAAATCGACATGTTTTACTTTACGGTGCTTTCCGTGCAAAGCATTTTGCATCCATGAAAAATACTTCCTCACGCTCCTTCATCTCACGTGTCCGGGCTAGCATGGGCGAACTGCACCCAACTGAACGCCGGCTTGCTGAGACCGTATTGAACTTTCCTGGCGACATGGCGGGCTACACGGCGTCTGAAATCGCCGAATTGGCAGGTGTGTCGAATGCGACGGTATCGCGCTTTGTCCGTAAGATCGGATACGCCTCCTATGACGAGGCGCGCCGCGACGTTCGCGACGCCGGTCAAACAGGTGCAGCGCTCTTACGGTTGGGGGCGTCGGGTGGGAATGCCCAGCACTCAATCAGCACACATCTTGAGCAATCGCGCAGGAACCTAGAAAAAACCTACGAAGAGCTGGATATCGGCGCGGTCAACGACATCGTCAAAGCCATGCATGCTGCACCGAAGGTTTGGCTTGTCGGATACCGCGCAGGATACCCGATGGCGAGCTATCTGGCGTGGCAAATCGGTCAGGTGTTACCTTCGGTTGCGGTGATCCCGAAGCCCGGCGAGACCTTGGCCGAAACTGCCGCCAGCTTTTCCGAAACGGATGTGATTGTTCTGCTAGGATTGCGCCGCTCATCGAAAGCATCACTGTCCGCTATCGACGCCGCACTTAGCGCAAAGATGCAGATTGCAGTGATCGGAGACGTTGCAGAATTACTCGCACTTCCGGTGCGATGGAGATTTGCCTGTTCGACCGCTTCAACGGGGCCGCTGCTGAACCACACTGGTGTGATTGCCTTGTGCAACCTGATTGCAACCAGAACACTCGAGCTTTCGGGTCCCGACGGGCGCAAGAGGATGGAAGCGATCGAAGAGCTTCACGAAAGAATCGGCGAACTTTAATTAACTTTCGGGCCATCGCCTGTCAGCCGTCTGCAAATGATTGACGCGAAAGCGCGGCCAAAGCGCCCATTTCTTATGCATCGCGCAAAGCCAACCCTCCAGACTGCGTGAAAATTCTTGTTCTTAAGTATTCCATTGTGAAATTTTGTTTTCACCGTCATTTTTCTCGATGTATTCCCTCGATAGGAGAACCGCACCATGACCCGGAATTTCTTGTTTGCCAGCGTCGCTGTCATTTTACCCGCCGCCGCATCGGCAGAAGCCGTACTTCAGATCAACTCTTCGCTGCCCGAAGGGTCGTTTGCCCATGTGTTCCTGCAAGAATACGAAACACGCCTTGAAGCCGCCGCACCGGGCGAAATCGACGTGCAAATTTTCATGTCAAACACCTTGGGCAAGGAAGAAGACGTGTTGCAGGGGTTGTCCCTAGGCACGCACCATGCGTCGCTGTCAGCCTCCGCCGTATCTCAGATCAACACCCGCACGGCGATTTTTGATCTGCCCTACCTGTTCGAAGACCGCGCCGCAGTTCAAACCTTTGCCGCCAGCCCCGCGGGTGAAATGCTTGCGGATGGCTTTGACGGCACCGGCATGGTACTGGCCGCGATGTGGGACAATGGGTTCCGCCAGATCACCAACAAGGTGCGCCCGATCGTTGTTCCGGCTGACCTTGAGGGGCTGAAAATCCGCACGCCAACGAACAAGCAACGCGTCGAGATGTTCAACACGCTGGGTGCAAACGCCACACCTCTGTCCTTTGGAGAAGTGTATTCAGCACTGGATCAAGGCACCATCGACGGGCAGGAAAACCCAGCCAACGTTGTCGATACCGCAAAGCTATACGAAGTGCAGGGCTACATGTCCCTGTCAAACCACGTCTACCTGCCGACTTTCCTAGTCTTTGGAGAGCCGTTTCTTGCAAGCCTCGACCCGGAACTGAAGGACACGGTCATGAGCGTCGCCCAGGACGTTGCCCCCTGGAGCTTTGAATGGGGTGAAACAACAGACACCGAAACCATTGCAGCGCTTGCCGACAAACTTGAGATCAACGAGATCGACTTTGCCGCCTTCCAAGCTGCTGCAGCGCCACTTTATCAAAGCGCGACATTTGTCGACGTAATCGGCGAAGACATGATTGCTGCCACCAAAACCGCGCTCGGGATCAAGTGAGGCGGTAAGATGGACCGTTTGGCGCACCTGATCGACGTCCTTGACCGCTGGACAACAGCCGTTCTGGACGCGCTTGTGACCGCCATGGCAGGACTTCTTTTGGTCCTTTTGAACTGGGCGGTCTTCGCCCGGTTCATCCTGAACGACAGCGTGTCTTGGGGTGAAGAGCTTCCGGCATACATCCTCGCTGCTCTGACTTTTGTCGGTGCAGCGTACTTGACGCGGACCAACGAACACCTTGGATTTGACGCAGTGTTGCGAATTTTGTCCCCAACGCTCAAGCGCATCGTCACCGGAATGAACCTGATCCTGATGGGCGGGTTTGGTGCTTTGATGGCATGGTATGGCGGCATTGCAGCGCTCAGCTTTGGATCACGAACCCTGATTTCCGTTGAACTACCGATGGTGCTGTTTCGCGGCACGATGGCTGTAGGAGGCGCACTGATCATGATCTTCTGCGCCGTCCGACTGGTCGGCATCGCAATTGGGCGCGTGTCACCTGATGACCTTCTTCCAGAAAGCGACGCGTGATGTTCCTTGATCCCGGCTGGATGATCCTGATCCTGCTTGTTGTGCTTCTGATCGCCGGGCTGCCTATTGCCTTCGTGCTGGGGGTGACAGCCGCAACCATGATCCTAGTGGATCCGGCCGTGGTGCCACAGATCATCGGGTTGATCCCATTTGGCGGCGCAAACAACTATCTGCTTGTGGCCGCCTTGCTGTTCATGATCGCGGGCGAAATCATGAACCAAGGCAAGATCGCAGAAAAGCTGATCGCCTTTGCATCGTCACTTGTCGGGCACATCCGGGGTGGCCTCGCACATGTCAACATTCTGACATCGCTGTTCTTTTCCGAGATTTCGGGCACTGCCACATCAGACGCCGCCGCCATCGGATCGGTGATGATCCCGCAGATGCGCAAGCGCGGTTATCCGGCGGCGTTTGCCGCAGCCGTCACATCGACCTCGGCCACGATGGCGATCATCGTACCCCCATCGCTGAACCTGATCCTTTATGCATATGTCGCCAATGCCTCGATTGCCGAGCTTTTTGCAGCGGGCATTCTGCCGGGCATCATGGTCTGCGCCCTTCTGATGGGCACAGCCTATTTCATCTCGGTCAAACGTGGCTACCCGACCGAGGGGGAATTTTCGCTCAAGCGGGTTGCCGAAACTGGCAAGGACGCGGCAATCCCGCTGACCCTGCCGATCCTGATCCTTGTGGGTATCCTAGGCGGCATCTTCACCGCGACCGAAGCAGGAGCCATCGCCGCCTTTTGGTCAATCGTACTGGCCGCACTGGTTTACCGAACGGTTAAGCTGGGCACGTTGATCGACACGCTACGTGTCGCCGGCAAGCGGTCGGCGATGCTGATGTTCATCGTGGCCACCTCGACCCTTCTGGGCTGGTATCTGACCAACCAGCGCATTCCACAGGACATCGCACAGGCGATCCTTGGGATTTCAGACAATTACTGGGTGGTTTTGCTGGCGATCAACGTGTTCTTCCTGCTGGCGGGCACGATCATTCATGGCACACCGGCAATCCTGATGCTGGTGCCGATCTTCCTGCCGCTTGCCGATCAATTGGGCATCGACCGAGTCCATTTCGGCCTGATCCTGACAATCAATCTTGGCATTGGGCAACAGACCCCCCCCGTGGCGTCGGTCGTGCTGATCACCTGTGCGATTGCCAAGATCTCCATCGCCAAGATCATTCCATCAATGCTGTGGTTCATCGGGGCGATGTTGATCGCTCTGATCCTCGTCAACTTGTTCCCGGCGATTTCGCTATGGCTGCCATCGGTGCTGATCTGATGCGGTTCCTTGTCATCAATCCCAACACGTCGCAGGGTATCACCAACCGCATTTCGCAAGCAGCGCAGAGTGCCGCGCAACCCGGGGACCGGGTGACGACCCTTTCGGCGGCGTTCGGCCCCGAACTGATCGTGACGCACGAAGACGGGGAAGAGGCGGCACGCGGTGTTGTCGAGACCATTCGCAGCCAGCCCGCCCTGCCCGATGCAATTGTTCTGGCCTCCTTTGGCGACACAGGTGCAGAGGCTGTCCGCTCCCTTTGGCCGAATATTCCAGTAATCGGCATAGCCGAAGCCGCGTTCGAGACCGTGCGCCAAAACGGTGGGCCCTTTGCCATCGTAACCTTTGCCCCCGAAGTTGCACCGCCGCTTCGCGACAAAGCGTTGGAGCATGGAGTTGGCGATCAGTTGATCCGTGTCGCAGCACACCCCGCGGCTTTGCAAGGGGATCCGGCAGACGTAGCCGATGCTTTATTCGCCGAGCTTCTCAACCTCTGCCACGACTGTGAACGAGATGGTGTCAAAGCGATTGTCATGGGCGGAGGCCCGCTGGCCGGACTGGCTGCGCGGATCGCACCGCTGTGCAGTGTTCCGATCATCGACGGCACGGTCGAGGCAATTCGCCAAATCCGCGCCCAAGTAACCACACCTGCATCACTGTCAAACACAGGCGGAGTGCGGACATGAGCATACAACTCGTCACGGCGCGATGGATCGTGACCGGCACGACCGAAGCTGGCGACATCCAGATGCTCGACGATGCCGCCATTGCGTTTGAAAACGGAGTGATCCAAGCCGTCGGTCCGAAAGCGGACATCATGACAGCCTATCCCGACGCGGTTGTCGAAAGCCACCCGAACCACCTGATCATGCCCGGCCTAATCAACGCGCATCACCATGTCGGGTTGACGCCACTGCAATTGGGCGCACCGGATTCCCCGTTGGAACTTTGGTTCGCGGCACGGCTGGCCATTCGCAAGGTCGATCCCTTTCTTGATACGCTTTATTCCGCATTCGAGATGATCTCGTCTGGTGTGACCACGGTGCAGCATATCCAAGGCTGGGCCGTGGGCGATCTGGATGCGGTGGTCGGATCGGCCAGCCGCGTGATCGAGGCCTATGACGACATCGGGATGCGGGTGTCCTACTGCTATGGCGTGCGCGAACAGAACCGATTTGTCTACGAAGACGATGCCGCGTTTTGTGCGCGCCTTCCGTCCGAAACCGGCAAAGCCATGGCAGCACACCTGCAACGGCTGACCATGCCGTTCGAAGATTTCCTGACGCTGTTCGACCGCTTGACCGAATCCAAAACCTCCCGCCGCGCCCGGGTGCAATTGGCCCCGGCCAACCTGCATTGGATGACCGATGACGGGCTGTTGGCGTTGCAGGAAAAATCCGTTGCCGCCAATGTGCCGATGCACATGCACCTGCTGGAAACGGCGTATCAGAAGGAATACGCCTTTCGCCGCACCGGCATGACCGCCGTGCGCCATCTGGAAAATCTGGGATTGCTTGGATCCCACATGACCCTTGGCCACGGGGTCTGGATGACCGAAGAAGACATTGAGATTTGCGCCGGGACCGGCACCTGTATCTGTCACAACTGCTCGTCCAACCTGCGGCTGCGGTCAGGCGCGTTGCCGCTGATGGAACTTGTCAAACGCGGCATGACGGTGGGCATGGGAATCGACGAAGCCGGGATCAACGATGACCGCGATATGTTGCAGGAGATGCGCATGGCGCTGAACCTGCACCGCATCCCCGGCATCGACCCATCAGATGTGCCCTCGGCGGGCGACGTGCTGCGGATGGCAACCGAACACGGCGCGCGCACCACCGCGTTTGGCACCCAGATTGGGCGGTTGGAGCCGGGGCGTCGGATGGATGCGGTTATCCTGGATTACGACAAGGCCACCTACCCCTACCAAGACCCCGATATTGCGCCGATGGTCGCCCTGATCCACCGGGCGAAATCGAAAGACGTGGATACGGTGATCATCGAAGGTGAAGTGGTTTACCATAACGGACGCTTCACGCGAGTGGATCGCGACGCCATTCTGGCTCGGATCGCCGAAGCGCTTGCGGCGCCACTTGACGCGGATGAACTGCACCGCCATGAATTGCGCGAAGCCGTGTTTCCGACGGTTCGGGCGTTCTACGACGACTATCTTCAGAATACTGCAGACCGGGCACCGTTCTACAAAGCGTCATCTCGCAATTAATGTGCGCCTACCGCCGATGTGACGGCGATTGACCTTCCGCTGCGTTAGCGGCATGACCGACCACACTCTTGCTCAACCAAAAGTGTACCGGCGCGCCAATATGCATACCCTCTCGGAAACCTCCAAGGCCGCGGCGGAACGTGTCGCCTCAATCCTGCGAGACCGGATCGTCAAAGGCGACCTTGCGCCCTTGGATCGTTTGGTGGAACGGCGCTTATCAGCAGAGTTGGACGTTTCACGAACGCCAGTGCGCGAGGCGCTGAAGCTGCTGGAAGCGGATGGTTTGATCGAAATCACGCTGCATCGGGGCGCTTTGGTGTCGGTCTTTGGCCCCGATGAAGCGGTGCACCTATTCGATGTGATCTCAAGTCTTGAAAGCCTTGCCGCCGAACGGCTTGCGGAAACCATCACACCCGACAGCCTTCAAAAGCTGGAAGACTTGCATGGCACCATGCTTGAACAGTTCCGGTCGGACCGGATCAGCGACTATTTCGATACAAACACTCTGATCCATGATTTCATCGTGACAAGCTGCGGAAACCCCATTGTGATCGCGACGCATAACCGTCTGATCGCACGCGCGCGCCGTGGCCGTTATATGGCGATCATGAACCCCGAACGGTTAGAACAAGCCGTCGGCGAACATGAAATTCTGATGCAGGCTTTTCGGTCGCGCGATCCTTTGGCGGCCGCCAAAATATGGAAGACTCACCTGTTGCATACGGGTGAAACGCTAGCAGCGGTTTTGGTCCGCCAGGGCGACCGGAACCCGGGTTGATTCCACCCAGCACAATTATTCCCCCCACCCTGCTCATTCGCTCAAACATGTGGCAAAACCGAGATTTACCGCGCGATTTCCCCTTAAAAATATGACCTCTCCAAAATGGCATGCCATTTTTACAGGGAACTGAAACATCCTGATGGGGGATTTGAAGATGAAGACAAGAACCATGGGCGACCTATCCCGCCGGTCTGTCCTGAAAGGCTCTGCCTATGCCGCGCTCGGGACACTGGCAACACCAGCTCTTTTGCGGGCGCAAAGTTCTGAAATCGTGATTGGCTGCGCCGGATCACACACCGCATGGATGGAAGAGATTGTCATCCCGCACATGAAGTCGACCATCGGTGCGGACATCCTGTTCGAGGGCACCAAATCGTCGGTGAACCTTGAAAAGATGTCGTCGAACAAGGACGCGCCCTATCTGTCGGTGGTCCAGATGGACGACCCGGTGATGATCCAGGCGGTCGAGGCCGATTTGCTGACACCGATCACAGCCGATGCGGTGCCCAATATGACCGACCTGCGCCCGGACGCAGTGCACATGGATGGCATGTGGTGCAACTACGTCCAGCCTTGGGCGGGCGTTGCCTACAACACTGAATTCGCACCGGACGGTGTGCCGTCCTGGGCCACACTTTGGTCGCCCGAGGCTAAGGGACAGCTAATTATCCCGTCGCTGCAAAACACCGAAGGCATGTGGACGCTCTTTGTCGCAGCCATGCTCGGCTCTGGCAAACCGTTCTCGGAAGCGCAGTACGAAATCGACGCGGCTTTCACCAAGCTCGAAGAACTGAAACCGAACCTGCTGTCCGTCTACACAACGATGAGTCAGGCGTTCAACCTGCTTGAGCAGGGTGAAATCACCATGCTGGCGGGCAATTTCTCGTCCTACGCCCTGCCCCGCAAGAACGAAGGCGTGCCCGTCGACCTTGCCGCGCCATCCGAGGGAATTTTCGCAATGCCGTCAGGTATTTGCCTTGTCAAAGGCGGGCCGAACCCTGAACTGGCGCAGGCCTATGTCAACGAAATGCTTGGCCCGGACATGCAGTCGGCAATTGCCGATTTTGCTTCCTCCGTCCCGGCCAACACGACTGTCACCGCCGGTGCGATCATCCCGGACGGGGTGCCGATCTATTCGCCAGACTGGGCTTTCGTCGCCGCCAACCGCCGCGACTGGATCGAACGGTTCGACAAGCTGATGGCCCTCTGATCCATGCAGGGCTCCGCAGGGACGGAGCCGGACAAACGCGCCTATCTCGACGTTGTCGGTGTGGGCAAGGCGTTCAAGGGAACCACCGTGATGTCCGATATGGACTTCCGCGTGGCGAGAGGAGAACTCGTGTCTCTTCTCGGCCCCTCCGGCTGCGGTAAAACCACATTGCTCTGCATCATCGCAGGCCTGACTTCGGCCGATGCGGGCGACATCCTTCTGGATGGGCGCGCGATCACACGGGTGCCGGCGCATCGCCGGAATATCTCGGTGGTGTTCCAAAGCTATGCGCTGTTCCCGCACCTTACCGTGGCAGAAAACGTTGCTTTCGGCTTGCGAGCCCGCAGCGTTTCCAAAGGTGACATCGCCCCAAAGGTCAAAGAGGCGCTGCAACTGGTGCGGATGCACGACTTTGCGAACCGTCCAGTGGCTGCTTTGTCTGGTGGTCAGCAACAGCGTGTCGCCGTTGCAAGGGCGCTTGTGGTCGATCCAGTGCTGTTGCTCTTGGACGAACCGTTTTCCGCGCTTGATCGCAAGCTGCGCGAAACCATGCAGGTCGAACTCAAGTCACTGCTGCGCGACCGGGGAATGACAGCGATTTTTGTCACCCACGATCAGGAAGAGGCGATGGGTGTCTCGGACCGCATCGCAGTCATGAACGCGGGCAAGATCGAACAGTTTGCAACCCCGTCTGAACTCTACGCCCGGCCACGTTCGTCTTTCGTGATGGATTTTGTCGGCCTGTCAACGCGGATGCGTGGCACCGTTAAGCAATCCGATGGAAGTGTGATGCAGATCGAAACCGCCAACGGGATCGTCCATGCGCACGGAGTCTATGGCGCGGGCACCAAAGTGACCGTGGGTGTTCGCCCCGAATTGATCACACCAAGCGCGGGCGAGAACACGATCAATGTAACACTGGCCGACGCGATGGTGCTGGGTGCAAAGACCCAATTGCACGGCGCAAGCCACCCCGAGGATCGCCTTCTGTGCGAAGTGCCGGGCATCCAGACCAACCTGACCCGCGGACAGGACGTGACCTTTGGCTGGTCGGTCAAAGACACTCTGGTCTACGAGGCGCCA
>JANSYF010000033.1 GCA_024742575.1 Paracoccaceae bacterium
CGTTACGCTGTAGTCATTGTCGCTGCTGCGCGTCGCGCTGAACGAGAAATCGACATAGCGTTCAGGCAGGACGATCTTGTCCAAACCGTAATCGAAACTGCGCACGGCCAGCGTGTTGGTGGAGTTCGTGGTGGCAACAAGAATGTAATCTGCTACCCCGTCGCCCGTGCGGTCACCATTTGTGCCCGCATCCAGCGAAATCGTGGCGTTCGAGGACGGCTCGGCCAGCCACTGAAAATAGTTGCTGCCCGAACTGCCAAAGGCGGTCTGCCCATTGGCAACATCAATATAGCTGATTGGGGAAAACCCGATACCGCCGTCCAGCGTATCATTGCCTGTGCCACCATCGATGACATCCGCGTCGGCTCCGCCATCGACAATATCATCGCCAGCGCCCGCCAGAATGGTATCTCGGCCCTCAAACCCGTTGATGACGTCACCGTCACCACTGGTGCCCAAAACACCAAGGGAATCGTTGTTGTCGACCCGGTCTCCCTGAGGATCGCCTGTGTAATTCACGTCGATCAGGTCAGCGCCGGGGGTTCCGTTTACATACCCATCTGGGTTAGGCACCGCTGCTGTTGTAACGGTGACATAGCCAACATCCGTGATGCCGTTGCCGTCTATCACTTCGTAGGTGAAAGTCGACGCAGTGAGGTCGCCATCCGTAACCACCGAGATGGTCCCATCGGAGTTGAGCGTGACCGCCTCGCCTGTGCCGAACGTGACTGTGTCGCCCGCCACCACATCAACACCGTTGATCTTTGTGACGGCCAACCCTTGGCCCGAGTAATCGGTATCATTCGCAAGGACGTCGAGGACCGCTGGGCTGTTTGGCTCGAGTTCGATTTCGTCCGCAAAGGCGATGGCAACGGTTTGCAGGCTGTTCGCAGCAATCAGAAAGTTGGAATCGACTTCGCCATCGCCACCATCGGCGATACCGATCTTGATCGTATTCTCGACCCCGGCATTGACCGGAGCCTTCAACGCCATCGTGATGGTGAAGCCATCCATCTCGGTGTTGTAAAAATCCGATGCTGTCGGGTTGTCGACGTAGAGGTTGGAATTGACTGTTGTATTGACGGTGTCGATCGAAACCGTCTCCACGGTCGGGGTCAGTTCGACTGTGCTTCCGTTGATCATGACAGCGATAACGTCGTTGTACCCGCTATCGACGAATTCGAGGTATTCATCCGACGAAAAGACGAATTGCATCGTCAGAAAGTCATTGTCCGGAATAAAGACGGCATTGAAAATGACGGCGTCGAACGTTGTGTTGCCAGACATCGTCGTCATGTCTGGATCACCCGCACCGTTGTGGTCGGTTGTCGTCTCTTCTAAGGTGTTAGTGTTGGTGGTGCCGCTGGAATTCGTGAAATCCGCCACGTTCCCGGTCGAAAAAATCACACCGCTGTCGCTTGGGACAACGCCGGGCGACGTAGTTAGGCCATCGCTGTAAATGCCAGTTTGGCCTGCAGTTCCGGTCAGGCTGGACGACACAATCCTAATGCCGGGCCCAAAAATCGTATCAGCGATTAAAGACGCATCAGTTGTTTGGCTGATATTGAGTTCGGTTGCGATGGGCATGCGATGTCGGCTTCCGGAACTGGGGGCTGTTTAGTGTCTTCGAATTCGGAGAATGCAAACCGTCAGGGTGTATTGGCTTCGCGTGTCACAAGGTCTGGCGGGCGGTGTCATCTGTTGGTCACTTGCGACAAGGGTTCGTCCACATCCCAACGGACGGGACGGGCGGCGCTTTAGGCGCAATTGATAAATCTGCCGAAATTTTGTTGTCCTAGGGCCACAGATAGGCGCTAGGGCTGATGGTCTTTTCAGACGGAGTCGGGTAGATAGATTTGCGGCTCGAACGGCGCTGGTCTTTGAATGGCTGCGCGATCATCAAGCTCAACTTTGGTCATCGTCGCGACCAATGTAGTGCACAGCGCCCGCAATGGCGTCGCGATCACCATCGTCAGATAGCCATCAGCCAAGGCAGCGCGGCTGTCTTCGGTCAGTTCATTGACGATCAACGCCACCTTGCCTGGCGGGCGCGTCTCGCGCAGTGCTGCAATTGCGCCTTCCATCCCGCCACCTGCCACGTAGATCCCGGCAAGATCGCCATGGCGCTGCAACAGGTCGAGCGTCGCCTCATAGGTGACTTGCCGGGTCTCAAGATTGACGCTCGTGTCGGTGATCGTGATCTGCGGACCGTGCTCGCGCAGTGCGGTACGAAAGCCGGTCTCGCGTAGCCCCTGACCGTGCCATCTCGCGCCACCCACCATTACAGCGACGCGGCAGGGGCGCTGCAACTGGGTTGCCATCATCCACCCCGCCAACCGCCCCACCTTCATGTTGTCGAGCCCGAAATATCCCGTACCCGCGCGGCCCGCAAAATCGTTGAGCAGGGAAAAAATCGGAACACTCTGATCAGAAAGTTCTTCCACCAGTCGGATCATCGTGGGGTGGTTGATGGCCGTCGCGGCAACTGCCCTGCTATGCGTCGCTGCGGATCGGATGGCTTTGGCGAAATCATCGGGTGCTTGTGATGGCGAGAATTGGATTTGGGGCGTTATGATTGCCTTGGATTGGGTGTCACAAGCCGTCGTGATCTCTGTTGCAAACTGCTGGTAAAACGCTTGCGACGGTTTGTGCAGCACAAAGCCAAGGGTCAGCTTCGGTTGCCCAGCCAACCCCTTATGCGATGCGTGATCGGGCAGGGGATAGCCAATCTGTCGGGCCGCCTCCAGTACCCGCGCGATGCTGCGCTTTGAGACATTTGCCCGCCCATTCACAACGCGATCCACGGTTGCCACGCCGACACCGGCGGCTGTGGCCAAATCCTGAAGCGTCGGACGTCGTGGCATGATGTGATTCCATCAGTTTTGAGTGCATCACTGATGTAAACTGATGTCTTTCGCTTTGCAAAACCTTTGCCGGTTCGGTGTTGCCCCGTAATCTAAGCACCGACACACCTAAATTCGGATCAGATGATCATGGCAAAACGCGATTATTCCCTGCTGGGGCCAAATGCCCGTCACGCTGTCGAAACCGGGCTTGCGGCGGCAGAGTGGTATCACACCGACATTCCCCGCAAGCAGATGAAGGAACTGATGCAGCGCTCGGATCAGCCTGCGATCCGCGACACTGTTCTGCTATTCGCTAGCATGATCGGCCTGGCGGGTATCGGTATCGCGCTTTGGCCTTCGTGGTGGAGCGCACCGTTCTGGCTGGCCTATGGCGTGCTCTACGGGTCGGCCATGGATTCCCGCTGGCACGAATGTTCCCACGGGACGGCGTTCAAGACGCGCCACTACAACGACTGGCTCTACCAGATCGCCAGCTTCTGCATGGTGCGCAATCCAGTCTCATGGCGCTGGAGCCATGCCCGCCACCACACCGACACGATCATCGTCGGGCGCGACCCCGAAATCGTCGCCATGCGCCCGCCCGCCCTTTTCCGCATCGCGGTCAACCTCTTTGGCGTGTTCGACGCCTATGATGGCTGGAAACGCATGCTCCTGAACGCGTCGGGCCGCATTCACCCCGAAGAGGCCTGCTACATCCCAGAACAGGAACAGCCCAAAGTCATCCGCATCGCACGCATCTGGGTCGCGATCTACGCCGCGACAATTGCTTTGGCGCTGGCAATGGGGTCGATCCTGCCGCTAATGGTGATCGGTCTGCCCCGTCTTTACGGCGCATGGCACCACGTGCTGACCGGGGTCATGCAGCACGCAGGGTTGGCCGACAACGTCACAGATCACCGGCTGAACTCGCGCACCGTCTACATCAACCCTGTGTCGCGCTTTATCTACTGGAACATGAACTACCACGTTGAACACCACATGTTCCCCATGGTGCCCTATCACCGGCTGCCTGACCTGCACGCGGCGATCAAACACGACCTGCCAGCCGCCAACACCTCCATGTGGCAGGCCTACGGGGAAATCCTGCCCGTACTGCGCCGCCAACTGGCCTATGAGGACGTCTTCCTGAAACGCGATCTGCCGCCCACCGCGAAACCCTATCGCGAAGATTTCCACGCTGCCGCGCTCGGTGCGGCCGCCGAATGACCTGATAACCAAGCAAGGACACGATATGCCCTGGATCGACGCCTGTGCGACCAATGACATCGACGAAGAAGACCTGATCCGCTTCGATCACGAAGACCGCACCTTTGCCATCTACCACAGCCCCGATGGCGCGTATTTCTGCACCGATGGCCTGTGCACGCACGAGCAGGTGCATCTCGAAGACGGGCTGGTGATGGAGTACGAAATCGAGTGCCCCAAGCACAACGCCACCTTCGATTACCGTACCGGAGAGGCCAAACGCGCCCCCGCTTGCGTGAACCTCAAGACCTACAAAACCAAGGTCGAAGGCGGCCGCGTCCTGATCGAGGTGTGACCGTGGGCCTTTATCACAACCGCCCCACGGTCGCTGACCTGCGAGCGCACAAGGCGCGGGGCGAAAAGCTGACCATGCTTTTTGTCGAAACTCCTGATGAGGCCCGCGCCGCGGCCGCTGCCGGGATTGACATGCTGTCGATCATCGCGCCGCTTTGGACGCTCGACATGCGCGCGGCGGCGGGGGACTGCTTTGTGCAGGTCGGCTTGCTTTACGGTGAACTTTGCACCGGTGAAGACTACCTGCGCGCCGCCCATGCCGCGATGCAGACGGGTGGAGATTGCGTCTATTGTTCGGCCTCGCTCCAGATCCAGAAACTTCTTTGTGACAATGGCATTCCCGTCGTCGCGCATGTTGGGCTGATCCCGTCGCAATGCACCTGGACTGGTGGCTTCATGGCGGTGGGCAAGACGGCGGACAGCGCCAAGGCGGTCTGGGATCATGTCAAACGGCTGGAAGAGATCGGCTGTTTCGGTGCCGAGCTTGAAGTGGTGCCGGATCGCGTGGCCGAAATGATCTCACGCAATTCGCCGCTTCTGATGCTGGGTATGGGCGCCGGCGCACATGCCGATGCGCAGTACCTTTTTGCCGAGGATGTGCTGGGCCATGGGACCAACAAACAGCCCCGCCATGCCAAACGCTACCGCGAATTCGCAGCAGAATTCGCGCGTCTGCAAGAAGAACGCATCGCGGCCTTTGGGGAGTTCATCGCGGATGTGAAAACCGGTGCCTATCCCGCGCCCGAGCATTGCGTACCGATCGCCGACAGCGAGTTCGATGCTTTCTGTGCGGCGGTAAAGGGCTGACGCAGATTGCGTCCGGCCTCAGTCGTCTCGGCTGGGATCGTTCGGATTGCTTGAAAACAGCGCGATTTTGTTGCCCTGCGGGTCGCGCACATAGCCCACATAGAAGCGCGGACCGTAGGAGACGCGAAACCCCGGTTGCCCCTCATCGGACCCACCTGCGGCCAGCGCGGCGGCGTGCAGTTGGCGGACCTGCGCCTGATCGGCAGCCTCAAACGCCACCATATTCCCGTTCCCGGCTGACGCCGGGCGTCCGTCAAAGGTGGGTTTGACGTAGAAATCCGGGTGAACGGGCGATTGGCCCGGCGGAACCGGCAGAGCAAAGCTAAGCCCCTCGGAGCCTTGGGTCACGCCATAGCCAAGGGCGGGTAGGAACGCCGAATAGAACCGCTTGGCCTGTTCGATGTCATCTGCACCAACGGTGACATAGGCGATCATGGGGTTTGGTCCTTTGCTGGGTCAAGCGCTGCCAACATGACAGTTTTACCAAAGGATTGAAGAGGGTGTTCTGTAAATTCAGCCCAATGCCTGTGCCAAGCACAGGCAGCGCCCGAACCGCCCCCTCGGGGCGGGCGCTTCTCGCCCAACCCTCGGTTCGGGCGCGACGCTGGTTCGAAGCTGAACAGACAAAAAGGCCGGAGGATCAGCGCAATCCCCGAATGACCTCACGCGCTTTCTCTGTCAACGGGTCCTCCACCGCCGACAAAATTGCGATCCGATCAAACATATCAGGCCGTGTCGTCAAAGTTTCCCGCAAAGCCCCGCCGAAGGTCATCCGCAACTCTGTCCCGATGTTGAATTTGCAAATGGCGCTCTTCCGCGCGAGGTCTTGGCGCAGGTCAGGCGGCAAACCGGACCCGCCGTGGATCACCAAAGGTACGTCCGTCATAGCCTCGATCTGGGCTAGCCTGTCACGGTCGATCTGCGCGGATTGTTCGGTTTGCAGATGCACGTTTCCGATAGACACCGCCACTGCATCGACGCCCGTTTCAGTCGCAAAGCGGGCCGCCTCAACCGGGTCGGTTCCGTGGGACTCCGCGCCGTCTGCATAGCCGACAAACCCGATCTCGCCTTCACAGGACACACCCGCTGCATGCGCCATCTCCACGATAGCCCGCGTCTGCGCGATGTTCTCGTCCAACGAAAGGCGTGATCCGTCGAACATCACCGACGTGAATCCCAGCGCAATTGCCTCCGCGCATTCCGCAACGCTGGTCCCGTGGTCCAGATGCGACACCACCGGTACCGACGCCCCATCCGCCAAGGCGTGAAACATCGCCGCCCAGACGGGTAGGGGCATATGCGCCCGTGCGCCCGGTCCGGCTTGCAAGATCACTGGCGTGCCTTCGGCTTCGGCGGCTGCGACATAGGCGCGGGCATCCTCCCATCCAAGGCAGACCAGCCCCGCCACCGCGTAGCCGTCCCGCAATGCGGGCTGCAACACCTCGGCCAGCGTCGCAAGGGTCATTTGAACTTGGCCACCATGTCCATGATGCCGGGGATGGTGTGCAGCTGTTCCGCATGGGTTGGCTGGAAATACTGCTTGAGCGAGCGCTGCGACAGCCCACCAAGGATGGTGAAGTAATACATCTCGTATCCCGGCAGCGCGCAGCAGGGGTGATACCCTTTGTCGATCAGTACGGTCGATCCGTTCATGATGTGATACGCATCCCCCGGTTCATTATCGACGCGCTGAAGCATCTGAAGGCCCGAGCCATAGTCAGGTTTGAACCGGAAATTGTAGGTCTCGTCATGCCGTGTTTCGTCGGGAAGTCGGTCGGTGTCATGCTTGTGTGACGGGAAGCCTGACCAGCCGCCGGCGCCCACCGTGAAAAGTTCGGACACCAAAAGCCGCCCAACGCGGTCATGATGATTTGCGCCCAGGATGTGCTTGATCTTGCGATGGGTCTTGGTGTCATCGCTGCCGTATTGCACCAGATCGAGATCATCCTTGCGGATTGCAAAGGGTTGCAAGGCCGTTGCAAATTTTGCACCTGCGATAAACACCTCGGTGTCGGTGCGCGCAGTGATCCGGGCACCTGATCCGGTCGGCACATAGACGCCCTCGGGGTCGCCATCCCACACATCCGCGCCGCGATGGCCGATATCGGCAAAGGTCTCGCCCGCCGTTTCCACAGTCACGGTCCCGGTCGCAGGCACGATGCAGGTTTCGTACGCTTCAAGCTTGTAATCGTACGTTTCGCCCAGCTTCAACTTCACGATATTGAAGTAGTTAAGCGGCACCAGCGGGTGATCGACATCGACGATCGGCTTGTTGCCA
Organism: Paracoccaceae bacterium; assembly: GCA_024742575.1. GTDB lineage: Bacteria > Pseudomonadota > Alphaproteobacteria > Rhodobacterales > Rhodobacteraceae > Marivita. The sequence goes on from JANSYF010000033.1 coordinate 7,492, forward strand.
TTGTCATGGGGGGGGATGTGCATAAAGCCTCCTCTCAGGCGGGGCGCATGGTAGAGCGCGCCATGAATTCGGTCACTTCGTCAGGGGTCGGCATCGCGGGGGCGCACGCCACGCGCGACACCACAATCGCAGCGGCGGCAGAGCCTTGGCGCACCGCGTCCGTGATAGGCTGGCCATCGGACAGAGCGGCAAGAAACCCCGCCATGAAACTGTCGCCCGCGCCCGTGGGTTTCAGGGCTTGGGTTTCAAAAATGCCAGTGCGGGTTTCGCCCTCGGGTGTGATGGTGATCGCTCCCAGATCGCCCATCTTGTAGACGACGATCTGCGCGCCTTCGGAGATCAAGGATCGTGCTTTCTCAAGCCCTTGGCCTTCAGTTCCGGCCATGAAGTCGAACTCCTCATCATTGCCGATGACGATGTCACAGAGCGCGGCAGCGCGGGAATAGACATCCGATGCCTCTTGCGCCGAGGCCCAGGAATAGGGCCGGTAATCGACGTCAAAGATCACAGGCAACCCAGCCGCATTGGCACGCTCGAACGCGTGGAACGTGGCACTGCGCGATGGTTCCGCGGCAAGAACGGTGCCTGTGGTAATCAGCGCCGAAAACCCGGCATAGGGTAGGGTGTCTACATCCTGCATTGTCATCGCGAAATCGGCGGCGTTGTTGCGGTAGATGACCGATTGCGTGTTCTCTAGCCGGGTTTCAACCACAGCCAGCGAGTTGCGCGCTTCGCCTGCGACCGACCGCACGAAGCGACGATCAATCCCGTAATTGTCCAGTTGTTTCAAGCAGTAACGCCCCACCGCATCATCCGACACGCAAGTGACCAATGTCGCGTCGCAGCCCATACGGCAAAGACCTGCGGCGATGTTGGCAGACGACCCGCCAAGCGCCGCGGTGAACTGAATGGCGTCTTCGATTTCCGTGCCCGGTGGATCGGCATAGAGGTCCATGCCCGCACGTCCAATCACGAGGAAGCCTTTGCCGTGGAGGCGGGCCAGATCTTTCATGGTCACACTCGTTTTGAGTTGCACGGGTTTGAACAGGACGATACAGATCTTGCAACCGGTTGCAAGATGCAGGGAGGACACCATGTCCGAGATCGGAATCGGGATCATTGGCGGGGGCTACATGGGCAAGGCGCATGCTGTTGCCATGGCGTCTGTTGCCGCCGTGTTCGGCACGCCTTTGCGCCCCCGTCTTGAGATGATCGCCGCATCCAACCTTGCCAGTGCCGAGCGGTATCGCGCTTCTTTTGGCTTCAACCGCGCTGCCTCCGATTGGCAAACGCTGGTCGCAGACCCCAAGGTCGACGCCGTGGTGGTCGCGTCACCACAGGACACCCACCGCGCCATAGCTGAAGCTGCCATCGCGCTGGGCAAACCTGTGCTGTGCGAAAAGCCATTGGCAGATACGCTGGAAGACTCCCGCGCGATGGTCCAAGCGGCCGAGGCAGCGGGTGTGCCGAACATGATCGGCTTCAACTACATCCGCACCCCGGCCAGCCAGTTCGTCCGCCAGCTCTTGGCCGAAGGCACCATTGGCGATGTCACATGGTTCCGCTGCGAACACACCGAAGACTTTCTGTCCGATCCCACAACCCCTTTCAACTGGCGCTGCACGGGGCTCGCCAATGGCAATATGGGCGATCTTGCCCCGCATCCGATCAACGCCGCCCTTGCGCTGATGGGGCCGGTGGCCAAGGTCTGCGCCGATCTGGAAACCGTGCACAGCACCCGCCCCGGCGGCGCCGTCGACAATGATGACCACGCGCAGATCATGGTGCGTTTTGCGTCGGGCGTGATGGGACACATCTATTCCAGCCGCATCGCGACGGGCCGGAAGATGGGCTATGCCTATGAAATCACCGGCACGAAGGGCGCGATCCGGTTTGATCAGGAAGACCAGAACGCCGTCTGGCTGTACCTCGCCGAAGGGCCTGAGGCGACACGCGGCTTTCGCAAGATCCTAACCGGACCTGCCCATCCCGACTACCTGCCGTTCTGTCAAGGGCCGGGTCACGGCACTGGCTACCAAGACCAGATCATAATCGAGGCCAAAGATTTCCTTACCGCTATCCACACAGGAAAGGCCGTCTGGCCCACCTTCCGCGATGGGCTTGCGGTGGCCGAGGTGATCGAGGCCATTCACGCCTCTGCCAATGGGGGCGGATGGACAAACGTCAGCGATTTTCAGGAGACCACAGCATGACCATCCGCATCGGCAATGCCCCCTGTTCGTGGGGTGTCGAATTCGCAGGCGATCCGCGCAACCCGCCTTGGCGGCAGGTGCTAAGCGACTGCGCAGAGGCGGGCTATACCGGTATCGAACTGGGGCCGGTGGGCTTCATGCCCGAAGACCCGGCGGAACTGGGCGAGGCGCTGTCGGAATTCGGGATGGAGCTGATCGGCGGCGTGGTGTTCCGCCCGTTCCACGATGCGGACAAATGGGACGACGTGCTTGACGGTGTGAACCGCACAGCCAAGGCGCTTGCCGCGCATGGGGCGCAGCATTTTGTGCTGATCGACTCGATCTCGCCCCGCCGTGCGCCCACCGCTGGCCGGTCGGACGAGGCCGAGCAGATGGGGGCGGATGAATGGCGCGCCTTTGTGCAGCGCATTGAAACAGCGGCCAAGATTGGCGCGGAGGAGTATGGGCTGATCCCTTCGATCCATGCCCATGCCGCCGGGTTCATTGACTTCGAGCCGGAACTGGAACGCCTGCTGGATGAGGTCGATTCTAGCCTACTCAAGATCTGCTTCGACACCGGCCACCACTCTTATGCCGGGTTCGATCCGGTGGCGTTCATGCAGCGCCACATAGACCGGATATCCTACATGCATTTCAAGGACATCGACCCTGCGGTGAAGGCGAATGTCGTGGCCAACCGCACCGATTTCTACAAGGCTTGCGGGCAGGGCATCTTCTGCAATCTGGGTCAGGGCGATGTCGATTTCCCGGCGGTACGAAACGTGCTTTTGGACGCGGGTTTCGACGGCTGGTGCACAGTCGAACAGGACTGTGACCCCACGCTCGACGTGCGGCCTATCGACGATGCGCGGGCGAACCGCGAGTACCTTACCTCTATCGGCTTCTGATCCGGGCAAGTGATCAGGACGTTTCACGAAAGGACGAACAGAATGGCAAAGCTTCGGTGGGGCATGATCGGTGGCGGCGAAGGCAGCCAGATCGGCCCGGCGCATCGCTTGGGCGCGGGGCTTGATGGGCATTTCGAGTTTACGGCAGGCGCGCTGGATCACCGGCCCGACGCCGGGCGCGACTATGGCAAGCGGCTGGGCCTCGCCGAGGATCGCGCCTATGGCGATTGGCGCGAGATGCTAAACGGCGAAAAGGGGCGTGATGACCGGATTGATCTGGTCACGGTCGCCACCCCCAATGCCACGCATTTCGAGGTCACAAAGGCGTTTCTTGAAGCCGGGTTTCATGTTCTTTGCGAAAAGCCCATGACCATGACCGTCGAAGAGGGCGAAGAGATCGTGCGCCTGTCGAAATCCACCGGGCGCATCTGCGCCGTGAACTACGGCTATACCGGTTACAGCCTTGTCCGCCACATGCGGGCGATGGTGGCGCGGGGCGATCTGGGGCGCATCCGGCTGGTCAAGGCCGAGTTCGCCCACGGCCATCACGCGGATGCCGCAGATGCCGACAACCCGCGTGTGCGCTGGCGCTACGATCCGGCGCAGGCTGGGGTCAGTGCGCAGTTTGCCGATTGCGGTATTCACGCTCTGCACATGGCGTCTTTTGTCATCGGACAGGAGGTCGCCCGCCTGAGTGCCGACACGGTGAGTTGCATCGAAAGCCGCGTGCTGGAAGACGACGCGATGCTGAACCTGCGGTTTGATGGCGGCACCGTTGGGCGGCTTTGGACATCATCCATCGCGCTGGGCAATCAGCACGGTTTGTCGATCCAGGTCTTCGGCGAAAAGGGTGGATTGCGCTGGGCGCAGGAACAGCCGAACCAGTTGTACTACATGCCGCTTGGCCAGCGTTTGCATGTGATCGAACGCGGTGAGGCGAACCTGTCGCCCGAGGCTGACCGCACCAGCCGTGTCACCATCGGTCATGCCGAGGGGATGCCGCTGGCCTTTGCCAACATCTATGCCGATTTGGCCGAGGCGATCCGGGCCGAGAAAGACGGCCGCGCGATGGACCCGGCAGCCAACCTCTATCCGCGTGCGGAAGACGGGCTGCGGTCGATGGCTGCGGTGTTTGCCGTGGCGCAAAGCGGCAAGGCCCAAGGCGGATGGGTGGATGCCCGCCCGCCAATGTTCCGCACATAAACAAAGGCTGCGTGTCAGGGTTTGGCGCGCAGCGTTTTCCGGTCGATCAAGGTACAGGGCAACAGGACCATCTGTGGTTCCATCGCCGGTTCCGCGATGCCTTGACGGATGAGATCGACCGATGTTGCCACGATCTGTTGTGCTGGTTGGCGGATCGTTGTCAGCGCGATTCGGTCCCACGCGGCCATGTTCATGTCGTTGAGGCCAATAAATCCGATATCCGCCGGAATGCGACGGCCCAAAGCATTGGCGGCATCCATCGCTCCGATGGCGATCACGTCATCACCACAGAACCACGCGTCCACCTCGGGCGCAGATTCAAGCGCGCGGGTCATGGCGACGCGCCCGGCTTCATAGGAATAGGCAGTGGCGAACTGAACCTCTGGTGCCAACCCATGCGAGGCAAGCTCGGTGCGAAACCCGTTCAGTCGGTCCGCCGTTGTGGCGGCGTTTTGCGGTCCGCCCAGAAACCCGACCTGACGATAGCCGCGTTCGATCAAAGTCACGGCGGCAAGGTGCCCGGCCTCGGTGTTGTCAATGCTCACCCGCGCGGTTTGTGGCGCCTCGGAGGACCAACCAAAGGCATGGACCACAGGGAGGCCCGCATCGTGAAACACCTTTGCGAATTCAGGCGGCAGGGTCGATGACGCGACGATCACCCCGTCGACGTTATACTGGCGCAGCATCGACAGAGAACGGCTTGCGTCTTCTTCGGCGCTGAGGTTGATCAGCAGCGGGCGCAGTTCCGCTTTTTGCAACGCACGGGTGAAAAGATCGAAGATTTCAAGGAAATAGGGGTTCGTAAAGTTGTTCGAAATCAATCCGACCAACGCGGTACGCCCGGTTGTCAGGCTTGAGGCCAGCACGTTCGGCATGTAGCCCAACTCTTTGGCGGCCGCTTCGACCTTGGCGCGGGTCTTGGCGGACACGGACGCACCCGGCGTGAAGGTGCGGGAGACCGCCGATTTCGAGACACCCGCCCGAAGTGCAACGTCTTGTAAGGTGATGGGCATCGGTGCGGGCTCCTTTTTCCTGCGTCAGTTTGAAACGCCGTTGCAGCATTTTGCAACAGGTTGCAAAACGCGCGATCGGAAAATGCACTCTTGCCGAAAAGACATCATTTGTGATGGAGTGAAGGCTAGCACAGCCCGGAGGCACGTCATGGCACGCAGAGCAACCATCAAAGATGTGGCCCGTGTGTCCGGTCTGAGCACTGCGACGATCGACAGGGCGCTGAACGGCCGTGTGAAAGTGCGTGAAGAAACTTTGCGTCGTATCGCCGACGCGGCCCGAGAGGTCGGATATCACGCGCGCGGGGTTCTGGATCATCGGCTAAATTCAACGGTTCCCGAACTGCACATCGGTGTTGTCCTTTTAAAGGAAAAGCAGGCCTTTTATCAGGCTTTCCGGTCCGAAATCGAACGCGCCATTGCGGCACGCACGGATGTTCGGGGCAGGGTGTCCATCCGGTTTTCTAATTCACAATCACCAGATGAATTTGCCGATCTGATCAAGAAACTTGGAAACGAGTGTGATGCCGTGGGCGCTGTCGCGGTGAACCATCAGAGCCTCGACAAGGTGGTGTCTGATCTCAAGGTCAAAGATGTCCCGGTGTTTTCACTGCTCAATGACTTTGCACAAGGAATTAGGCGTAGTTACATAGGTTTAAACAACATGAAAGTGGGGCGGCAAGCCGCTTGGATGTTGACGCAAACAGCCACTCCGGGGCGCGTGGCGATCTTTGTCGGTGGCAACAGATGGCACGGCCACGACCTGCGAGAAGTGGGTTTCCGCGCCTTTATGCGTGAAAATGCGCCCAGCTTTGAAACGCTTGAGACGCTGGTCAATCTTGAGACACGGCAGGTGACGTACGAGGCAACGCTCAACCTGTTAGAGCGTAATCCGGACTTGCGGGGAATCTATGTCGCCGGCGGCGGGATGGAAGGGGCGATTGCAGCGCTGCGCGAGGTGCGACCGCCGGGAAAGGTGCGCCTTGTGGTGAATGAAGTGACCCCCGAAAGCCGGGCAGGTTTGCTGGACGGATATGTTCAGATGGCGATCACGACGCCCCTCGCAGAAGTCTGCCAAAGCATGATCGATTTGGCCATCAAGGCCTGTTCTGATCCTGACTCGAGCTCTGTCGAACAGCATTTTCTTGACCCGAGGATCATACTTCCCGAAATCCTATAGTGATGTAAATACATCATTTTGCATGCGCAGAAATGCATCATAATTGATGCAAACTGTCTGCCGTTCCATTGACGGAATCGGCGTATCGCCGCACTGCTTCCCCTGCGTCAGACAGACTGTAGCATTTGGGAGGATGTGATCGTCATGAAGCGTGCACTCAATCACATGACTACTCCAAATCTCAGCTTTGAGGCGTTTCTTAATCTTGCGACCTCACTGGGCTGCATCGGTGTCGAAGCGCGAAATGATCTGGATCGTCCGCTGTTCGATGGCCACGACCCCTTCGCAGCCGGCCAGATGGCGCGCGACAAAGGTCTGCGTCTGGTTGGCCTGAGCCAAGTTTATCCGTTCAACAGCTGGTCTGATGCAATAGGCACGGAAGTGCGCGACCTGATCGCGATTGCGACCGCTTGTGGTGCGGAAACCATCAGCCTGATCCCGCGCAATGACGGGACAGAATGCGGCAATGGCGAACGTCACGCCAATTTGCGCATCGCGTTAAAGAACATCAAACCTATGGTCGAAGATGCCGGACTGATCGCGTTGATCGAACCACTGGGGTTTCCGCGCTCTTCGCTGCGGTCCAAGCAAGATGCGGTAGAGACAATCGAGGCGTTGGACGCCGCGCATGTGTTCAAGATCGTGCACGACACTTTCCACCATACTTTAGCCGAGGGCGGCCCACTGTTTCCGGCGCATACTGGCATTGTGCATATCTCGGGGGTTGTCGACCCGACATTGGGTATTGACCAGATGGAGGACGAACACCGTGGTCTGGTCGATGAAAAAGACCGATTGGGCAACGTCGCACAGATCCGCGCGCTGCTGGGTGCCGGATATGACGGCCCGATTTCCTACGAATGTTTTTCACCTGTGACGCATGCGCTTCGCGATCCCGAAAACGCGATCCGCAAGTCGTTCGAGTTCATTTCTTCGCAGCTGGCAGCCGAGGCCGCCTGAGTGAAGGGAAACCGCCCCGAATGGGGCTCCGGTGTGTAAAAATGGTGTGCCGGCACCACTTTGGGAGGACTAGACTGATGAAAAAAACCCTTATTGCCGCGGGCCTTGCCGCCCTCATGTCGACCACCGCAATGGCGGAAACCATTGGTGCGTCGATTGCGCGGTTCGATGACAACTTTCTGACCGTGATGCGCAACGGCATGGTGGATTACGCGGCAGGCATCGACGGTGTCGACCTTCAGGTCGAAGACGCACAAGATGACGTCGCCAAGCAGCTGGACCAGATCAACAACTTTATCGCCTCCGGCGTTGACGCCATCATCGTGAACGCAGTCGATACGTCGGCAACCGAGGCAATGTCGCAGGCCGCAGCAAATGCGGGCGTTCCACTGGTTTATGTCAACCGCCAGCCGATCAATGTGGATACGCTGCCTGACAATCAGGCGTTCGTGGCATCCAACGAGATTGAATCCGGTACACTGGCCGCGTTCGAGGCGTGCAAACTGCTGCGCGGTATGGGCTATGCCGGTGGCGCATCTGGCTACCTGATGATGGGTCAGCTGTCGAACCAGGCGGCTGTCCAGCGGACCAAGGACGTGGACGATATCATCGGCATCGACATGTGTAACTTCATCTCGATCATCGACCGCCAGACCGCAAACTGGTCGCGCGACGAAGCACAGGATCTCATGACCAATTGGCTGTCTTCGGGCGAGGAATTCCAGGTCGTTTTCGCAAATAACGACGAAATGGCGATTGGTGCGATTCAGGCGATGAAAGCCTCGGGCATTTCGATGGAAGACGTTGTCGTAGTCGGTGTCGACGCGACACAGGACGCTCTGGTTGCGATGCAGGCGGGTGATCTTGATGCAACCGTGTTCCAGGACGCGTTTGGTCAGGGTGAAGGTTCGGTCGATGCGGCATTGGCGTTGGCCCGCGGCGACGATGTGGACCAGAAAGTCTACATCCCGTTCAAACTGGTAACCCCGGCGAATGTCGACGAGTTCCTGAGCAAGAACTGATCCACGCTTACAGCGAACAGGCAGGGCGCATGTCGCGCCCTGCCACCCTTCGAGCACTGAGGCCCGTTCCGGGCAAGACCACATCCATCAGGAGTGTCATCAATGGCAGAGACCACGCAAGGGACAGGCGGGCTGAAATACGACAGTTCCAAGCGCAGCTGGCCCAATGAATTCAACATCTTCATCGCGCTTTTGATCATCGTCGCGATCTTTGAAGCGCTTGGGCAAATCCTGCCCTACATGAATGGCCAGAGCTTTCTGTTCGACACCAAGGATCGGTTCGACTCCATCTTCAATGAAGCGCGGTTGCAGATCATCATCCTACAGGTAGCGATTATCGGGATCATCTCGCTCGGGGTGACGCAGGTTATCATTTCGGGCGGGATTGACCTATCCTCGGGGCCGCTCGTTGCCGCCACGGCGATGATCGTGATGTCCTTTGCGCAGACTGAACTTGTTAACGGCAACCCCAACCCCAAGGCGGTTTTCGGATCTTGGGCGTTTGACTTACCCGTCATCATCCCGATCCTCGTCGGTTTGGCCTTTGGCGCCTTCATCGGCGCGATCAATGGCATGTTCATTGCCTTCACGCGCATCCCGCCGTTCATCGCGACGCTGGGCATGTTCTTGATCTGCCGTGGTATCGCGCAATGGTGGACCCGCGGCCAACCCGTATCGTTCCCGACAGAAAGCTATGCTGGTCTGGGCGCGGGCATGATGCCGGTTGTCTGGTTCGTGATGCTGGCGATCCTGTGTCACGTGCTGTTGCGCTATACGGTTTACGGCAAGCACACCTATGCCATCGGGTCGAACGAAGACGCGGCGCGCATGTCGGGGATCAATGTCAAACGCCACAAGGTTATGGTCTACATGATCGCCTCTATGCTGGCAGCTTTTGCGGCCATCGTCCTCAGCTCCAAGAACCTGACGGCGCAATCCGGTATGGGCCTGTTCTACGAACTATACGCCATCGCCATGGCGGTGATCGGCGGGGTTAGCCTAACGGGCGGGCGCGGGTCGATCATCGGGACGGTTCTGGGCGCGATGGTGTTCGGCGTGATCCAGTCCGGGTTCACGTACATCAAGCTCGATGCGTACTTTCAGATCATGGCGATGGGCGCGATCATCATTGGCGCTGTGGTGCTCGACAAGTGGCGGCAACAACGCGCAAGCGCGCGGTTTTAAGGAGGAAAGACAATGTCAGATATTATCCTTGAGACCCGCAACCTGACCAAGCATTACGGCGGTGTGCACGCCTTGCAGGATGCGACATTCACCCTGCGCAAAGGTGAACACGTGGCCATCATGGGCGACAACGGGGCAGGCAAATCGACCTTCGTGCGCCAGATCACCGGAGTGGAGCAGCCTACACGCGGCGAAATCCATTTCGGCGGCAAACAGGTGCACTTTGCCGGGCCGCTGGATGCCCGCGAGGCCGGGATCGAAGCTGTGTTTCAGACTTTGGCTTTGGCTGATGATCTGGACGTGTCGGACAACCTGTTTCTGGGGCGTGAAAAGACCAAGTTCGATTGGTTGGGTCCGTTCCGGTTTCTTGACTACAAGGCGATGCGCAATGACACCATCGCGGCGCTGGAAAAGACGGCGGTGAAGATCCCCAACATCCGCAACACCATCCAGAACATGTCCGGCGGTCAGCGCCAATGTGTGGCGATTGCCAGAACGGCGACGTTTCATTCCAAGCTGACCATCATGGACGAACCGACAGCGGCGTTGGGTGTGCAGGAAACGGCACAGGTGGAAAACATCATCCGCACCCTGAAAGAACAGGGTGAACCGCTCATCCTCATCAGCCACAACATGCGGCAGGTGATGGATCTGGTAGACCGGATTGTCGTGTTCCGTCGGGGTCGCATCTGCGCCAACCTGCGCAAGGAAGACACCGACGGGCAGGATGTCGTGGCCTATATCACCGGAGCCAAGACGCAGCCCGAATACGAAGTGGCGGAGGCTGTCTAAGGGCAATTCGCCGCGTCGGGTAAGCTATGATCTGCGGGCATGCCGCGTGTAAGCGTGGCAAGCCCAAAACTCACCGGATGCCACCTAAAGGCAAGTGGTACGTGTGCTGGCACTTCGAGAAAAAGAAAGTCCCAGGCGGAAGGCTTTGGGAAGACAAAGGAAGACAAATGACTGTCAAATTCGCGATCCTTGGTGCAGGCCGGATCGGCCAGGTTCACGCCAAGGCGGTCACCGCCACCCCCGGCGCTACACTCGTCGCTATAGCCGACCCGATGGCCGAGGCGGCACAATCGGTGGCGGATCGCTATGGCTGCGACATCCGCACCATTGACGACATCGCGGCGTCCGATGACGTGGACGCGGTCTTGATCTGCACCCCGACCAACACCCATGCGGACCTGATCGAGCAGTTCGCAAAGGTGGGCAAGGCGATGTTCTGCGAAAAACCTGTCGATCTGAGCTTGAAGCGGGTGCAGGACTGCCTTGCCACCGTCGCGGCGGAAGGCGCTACGCTGATGGTCGGTTTCAACCGCCGGTTCGATCCCGACTTCATGGCGGTCAAGGCGGCCATTGACGCGGGCCGAGTGGGCGATGTCGAAATGGTCACCATCACCTCACGCGATCCTGGTGCGCCACCGGTGGAATACATTAAGGTCTCGGGCGGCATTTTCCGCGATATGACGATTCATGACTTCGACATGGCCCGCTGGTTGTTGGGTGAAGAGGTTGAAACCGTCATGGCGCAGGCATCGGTCCTGACCGACCCCAAAATTGGCGAGGCTGGGGATTTTGACAGCGTCAATGTCATGTTGCGCACCGCATCCGGCAACCAGGCGGTCATCACCAATTCCCGCCGCGCGACCTATGGCTATGACCAGCGGATCGAAGTGCTTGGCTCCGAAGGCATGGTCTCGGCCCGGAACATGGCTGAGGCCAATATCGAACTGGCCAATGGTGCCGGTTTTGGCACGCCGCCGCTGCTCAACTTTTTCATGACGCGCTACGTCGCCGCTTATGAAAACGAGATTGCGGCTTTTGTCGCCTCCGTCGCCGATGGCGCACCGACACCGACCACGGGGCAGGACGGTCTGCTGGCGCTGGCGCTTGCCGATGCGGCAGTGTTGTCGGTCAAAGAAGGTCGGGCAGTCAAACTCTCCGAGATTACGGGCTAAGCAATGACCAAGACTTTGGACCTCATCACCATTGGCCGATCATCTGTAGACCTTTACGGCGCACAGGTGGGCGGCCGGCTTGAGGATATGGGGTCGTTCGACAAGTATATTGGCGGGTCTCCCACGAACATCGCGTGCGGGACGGCGCGGCTTGGTCTGCGCTCAGCTGTCATCACCGGGGTCGGTGATGAGCATATGGGGCGCTTCATCCGCGAGCAGTTGCTGAAAGAGGGCGTGGATACGACCGGGGTCAAGACTGACCCCGACCGCCTGACCGCGCTGGTGCTGCTGGGAATCCGCGATCAAGAGCAGTTCCCGCTGATCTTCTACCGCGAGAATTGCGCCGATATGGGGCTGACGGTCGATGACATCGACCCGGAGTTTATCCGCTCGGCCCGCGCGGTGGTGGCAACCGGGACGCATTTGAGCCACCCTCGGGTCGAAGCGGCAACGCTCAAGGCGCTGCAGATCGCACGGGATGCGGGCATGCAGACAGCGCTTGATATCGACTACCGCCCGAACCTTTGGGGTGTGGCGGGTCATGGCGATGGCGAAAGCCGGTTTGTTGAAAGCGCTGCTGTGACGGCCAAGCTGCAATCGACGCTGCACTATTTCGATCTGATCGTCGGCACAGAGGAAGAGTTCCATATCGCGGGCGGCTCGACCGATACGATTGCCGCCCTGCGCGCGGTGCGGGCCGTGTCAGGTGCGACGCTGGTCTGCAAACGCGGGGCCGCTGGTGCGGTGGCGTTTGAGGGCGACATCCCGGACTCTCTGGACGACGGCCAGGCCGGACCGGGCTTTCCCATCGAAGTGTTCAACGTGTTGGGCGCAGGTGATGGGTTCATGTCTGGTTTGCTGAAAGGCTGGCTGGACGGCGAGGATTGGCCCACCGCTCTTAAATACGCCAATGCCTGCGGGGCCTTTGCCGTCAGCCGCCATGGCTGCACGCCCGCTTACCCAAGCTGGGACGAGCTGCAATTCTTCTTCAAACGTGGCATCAAACGCCCGGATCTGCGCAACGATGCGGAACTCGAACAGGTGCATTGGGCCACGAACCGCAAAGGCGACTGGTCCACCTTGCGGACCTTTGCCTTCGACCACCGTTCGCAACTGGAAGAGATGCCTGGCTACACACCCGAGAAGGGCGCGACGTTCAAAGAGCTATGCCTTGATGCGGCTCTTAAGGTGGCAAACGGGCAGGGGGGCTATGGCATCCTCTGTGACAACCGGATCGGGCGCAGCGCCCTGCACCGGGCCAGCGGCACGGGCCTCTGGATCGGACGGCCCACCGAACTGCCCGGTTCGCGGCCCATCGAATTTGAGCCGGAATTGGGCGACGACCTCGGCGGTTTGCGCGAATGGGCGCGCGAGAATGTGGTTAAGCTTTTGGTTTTTTGCCATCCCGATGATGTCGACAAAACCGCGAAGATGCAGGTTGCGCGGGTCAAACGCCTGTTCACCGCCGCACGGCGCAACGGGTTGGAATTCTTGCTCGAAGTGATCCCCTCCAAGGTTGGTGCGGTGGACGACATGACAACCGCCACCCTGATCCAGACCTTCTACGAAGCAGGCGTGTATCCCGACTGGTGGAAGCTGGAACCGTTCAAGACGGACGCGGCATGGACCAACGCCGTCGACGCGATCACCCGCCATGACCCCCGCACGCGCGGGATCGTGGTGCTGGGCCTCGACGCACCGGAAGACGAGTTGGTCGCGAGTTTTGCACTGGCGGCGAAACAACCGCTGGTTAAAGGCTTTGCTGTCGGACGCACGATCTTTGGCGATGCCGCACGAGGATGGCTGCAAGGCCAGATGAGCGACGCCGAAGCCGTAGCACAGATGGCCGACCGCTACACCCGGCTCTGCCGGATATGGGACGACGCGCGAGCAGGCGCACAGGAGGACGCAGCATGAGCAAGACAATCAGACTGACCGCAGCACAGGCGCTTGTGCGCTATCTGACCGCACAGCTGAACGAAGAGGGCGACACTTTCATCGCGGGCTGCTGGGCGATCTTCGGTCATGGCAATGTCGCGGGTCTTGGCGAGGCGCTTTATACCGTGCGCGACACACTTCCGACCTATCGCGGGCACAATGAACAGACGATGGCGCACACCGCTATTGCCTATGCCAAACAGTTGCGCCGCACTCGGGCAATGGCGGTCACGTCCTCCATCGGTCCGGGCGCGACAAACATGGTGACCGCTGCTGCCCTCGCGTATGTGAACCGCTTGCCAGTGCTACTGCTGCCCGGCGATATGTTTGCCAATCGCGGCCCCGATCCGGTGTTGCAACAGCCCGAAGTCTTCAGCGATGGCACAGTCAGCGCAAATGACTGCTTCCGCCCGGTCAGCCGCTATTTCGACCGCATCACCCGGCCCGAACACATCCTCACCGCCCTGCCACGCGCCTTTCGTACCATGACCGATCCGGCAGAATGTGGTCCGGTCACGCTTGCCTTCTGTCAGGACGTGCAGGCCGAGGCCTATGACTATCCGATCAGCTTTTTTGAACCGCGCGTCTGGCACCGCCGCCGCATCCATCCCGACCCGCACGAATTGCACCGCGCGGTTGAGGTGATCCGCGCTGCCAAACGCCCGGTGATCGTGGCCGGGGGCGGGGTGCATTATTCGGACGCGACCGCCGACCTCAAATCCTTTGCCGAGGCGCACAACTTCCCTGTTGTGGAAACGCAGGCGGGCAAATCCGCGCTGCCTTGGGATCATCCGCTGAACCTTGGCCCCATCGGTGTGACCGGCGGCGAGCCTGCCAACACCACCTGTGCCGAGGCGGATGTGGTGATCGGCATTGGCACCCGATTTCAGGACTTCACCACCGGGTCTTGGGGTCTCTTCGCCAATCCGAACCGCACACTGATCAGTTTGAACGTGCAGGCCTATGATGCGATGAAACACAGCGCGATGCCGATTCAGGCGGATGCGCGCGCAGGGTTGACCGAACTCGCCATCGAACTTGCGGGCTACGCGCCCGATGCGCCTGCGGCCTCGCTCAAAGAGGGATGGTTCGCCAAGGTTGATCCGCTGACCGACGCGCCTGAGGGCAATCAACTGCCGACCGATATGCAAGTGGTCGGCGCTGTCCAACGCGCCTCCGCCGACAACACGGTCGTGATGTGCGCGGCAGGCACCATGCCGGGCGAATTGCACAAGCTGTGGAAGGCGGGCAAGCCGGGCAGTTACCACATGGAATACGGCTTTTCCTGCATGGGGTACGAGATCGCCGGGGCCATGGGCATCAAGATGGCCCAGCCTGATGCGGACGTGATCTGCTTTACCGGCGACGGCACTTACATGATGGCCAATTCGGAAATGGCAACGGCCGCGATGATGGGCATCCCGTTCACAATCGTCGTCACCGACAACCGGGGCTTTGGCTGCATCAACCGGCTGCAAATGGGCACCGGCGGGGCCGAGTTCAACAATCTGTTGGACCACTCTGTTCACGCCAACCCCAGCGCCATCGACTTTGCCAAACATGCCGAGGCGATGGGCGCGGTCAGCGTCAAGGTCGGCTCCATTGCCGAACTGGAAGACGCATTGTCCAAGCGGCACGAGCAGACCGTGCCTTATGTCGTGGTCATCGACACCGACCCGTACCCGTCGACCGAGCATGGCGGCACATGGTGGGAAGTCGGCGTGCCCGAAGTGTCCGACCGGGCCGAGGTGCGCGCGGCACATGAGAAAGCTGTCACCAACAAGAAACTGCAAAGGGCCGATTGATGGCTGTCAAACTGGGGATTTCCCTTATTGCATGGCAGAATGACGACCTGCCGGATCTCACGGCCGCCTTCACTACTGAAGGCGCGATGGAGGATGCAGGTCGCATCGGCTACCAAGGCGTCGAGCGTGGGCGTCGTATGCCCGCCGACACAGACGGGCTGCGCGCCTATCTTGATCGCTACGGCGTGGTGCTTTGTGGTGGCTGGTGTTCTGGCAACCTGATGGTCAACGATCTGGCAACCGAACGGGCTGCGATCCGCCAACAGGTCGAACAATTCGCGGCGTTGAATGCGCCGTGCATCGTCTATGCCGAGTGCTCCAACACCATTCAGGGCGACATTCACCGCCCGGTCAGCCAGCGGCCCAAACTTAGCCGTGACGAGGTCATGGGCTATGGCGCGAAGCTGTCCGAACTGGCGAAATGGTCTGCCGATCAGGGCTGTGTGTTGTCGTACCATCACCACATGGGCGCAATGGTGCAGGATGCCGAGGATATCGACTGGCTGATGGAGGGCAGCGATCCCGCGCTGACCTTGCTCTATGACACCGGCCATCTGCACTTCGCCGGGGCCGATCCCGTGGCGGTGCTGGATAAATGGGGCCACCGTGTCCACCACGTTCATTTCAAAGATGTGCGCCAGCCGGTTCTCGACTGGGTCCGCGCCGAGGACCGCAGTTTCCTCGATGGCGTCGCCGCAGGGGTCTATTCCGTACCCGGCGATCCCGAAGGCTGCATAGATTTCCAAGCCATCACCGACCGGCTCAAGGCGATGAACTATGACGGCTGGATTGTTGTCGAAGCCGAACAAGACCCGGCAAAGGCCCCACCATTTGAATACTCAAAGATCGGATATGACCATATCCGCGCCGTATCCGCAGCCTCAAGGCTGGAAATTCTGCGTTGAGTTTCACCGGTCCTGCAAGGGACCAGCACCGAAAGCCATGCAATAGGAGGACGACATGGTAGATCAGACATTCGGATATATCGGTTATTTCGATCGGGAATCCTGCGATCTGGATGAATTCAAGGTGCTGACCTCGCAACAGCTTGAAGCCGCGGATGTGCCCCATGCCGCCGCCATCGAAAAGAACGTGCCGCTCTACGACATGGCGGCGCTGCGACCCGGGCTGGGCGACGCGGACAAGCGCCGTGCGCTGATGGCGGAATGGGCGCATGTTCTGCGCTCATCGGCAGGGGTGATCGCGCTCAAGCATGCCTATGCCGACACGTCGGTGATCGACCGGGCGTCCGACGTTTTCGATGGGATCATTGAAGATGAAAAGGTCGGCGCTGCGGGGAAAGGCGATCACTTTGCGGCTTCTGGTGCCAATGACCGGATCTGGAATTCGCTGCAAAAGCAGTGCCTGCGCGACCCCGAAGGCTTTGCTCTTTACTACGGCAACACATCCATCGCGGCGGCCTGCGAGGCGTGGTTGGGGCCGAACTATCAAGTGACTGCGCAGGTCAATCAGGTGCGACCCGGCGGCAAGGCGCAATCGGCGCATCGGGATTACCATCTGGGTTTCCAGACGGCGGATCAGTCGGCACGTTACCCGGCGCATGCGCATGAGGTTACCGCCACCCTGACGCTGCAAGGCGCTGTGGCGCATTGCGACATGCCACTGGAAAGCGGTCCGACCAAGCTCTTGCCGTTCTCGCAGCTTTACCCTGCGGGGTATCTGGGCTTTCATGAGGCCGATCATCGGGAACATTTCGAAGAGGCGCATGTTCAAGTGCCGCTTGAAAAAGGCGATACGGTGTTCTTCAACCCGGCGCTCTTCCACGCGGCGGGTGAGAACCGCAGTGCAGATATCAACCGTATGGTGAACCTGCTTCAGGTGTCGTCGGCCTTTGGTCGGGCGATGGAGGCGGTGGACCGGCGCGTGATGACAGCGGCCCTATTCCCGGCGCTGGTGGCGTTGAAACAGGGCGGGCGGTTGAATGCTGCGGAACTCGATGCGGCGATTGCCGCCTGTGCCGAGGGCTACAGTTTCCCGACCAATCTGGACACCGACCCGCCGGTGGGTGGTCTTGCCCCCGAAAGTCAGGCTGATCTGATGCGACGTGCGGTGTCGGAAGGCTGGACGACGGATCAGCTGTCCGACGCCCTTGGTCAGATGTCCGCCCGTCAGGCGGCGTGATCCCAGAACCTCCCTGCTTCGGGGCGTCGCATCGGCGTCCCGAGGCCCTAGAAGGACAAGACATATGCCCGATCTTCTGCGCAAACCCTTTGGTACTCACGGAAAGGTACACGAGATTACGCCTGCCTCTGCCGGGTGGCGCTATGTTGGGTTTTCGCTCTACCGCCTGCGCGAAGGCGAAACTGTGAGCGAGGCCACTGGCGACCGGGAGGTAATCCTTGTCATGGTCGAGGGCAAGGCCAGCATCAGTGGTGCCAGGCAGGATTGGGGCGTTCTGGGCGACCGCATGGATGTGTTCGAGAAAACGCCACCGCATTGCCTATATCTACCAAATGGATCTGACTGGTCAGCCACCGCCGTAACCGCGTGTACGGTTGCGGTTTGCTCGGCCCCCGGCAAGGGCGGGCATAGCGCACGTCGGATCGGGCCGGATGGCATCACGCTCACCGAACGAGGGAAGGGTGTGAATACCCGTTACATCAACAACATCGCGATGGAAAACGAGGACTACGCGGATAGTTTGCTGGTCACCGAAGTGTTCACGCCAAACGGCCACTGGTCCAGCTATCCCAGCCACCGCCACGACGAAGATGATTTTCCGCGCATCACCTATTTGGAAGAGACCTATTACCATCGTCTGAACCCCGGCAACGGGTTCGGTATTCAGCGCGTCTATACGGACGATGGGCAGTTGGATGAAACCTTGGCAGTGAGCGATGGCGATGTGGTGCTTGTCCCGCGCGGGCACCATCCCTGCGGTGCACCTTACGGGTTTGAGATGTATTACCTCAACGTGATGGCCGGACCACTACGGAAATGGCGATTTGTACCCGCCCCGGAGGTCGAGTGGATTATGAAACGCGACGCCTGACAGCTTTATATGCGTAGATTGCTTGGCTGCACGGCATCCGCCACTAGTGCGCCCCGGCTCGATACAACGCGCGCCGCCAGCTTGGCGGCGGTTTCGACAGAGTGTTCCACAGATTTACCCGCAATCCGGCTGGCGAGAAAACCAGCGTTGAAAGAATCGCCAGCCGCAGTTGTGTCCACAACGTTGGCGACGGGGTTGGGTAGGAAATGGCTGATGGCGCGATCGTCTAACATTAGGATTTCGCCGGGTCCGTTCTTAACGATCACGGTACACGCACCTTCCTTCGCATAGCGTTCTGCCGTGTCGAGAGGTGAGGCGTCCCCGAACCAAGTTGCCTCGTCCTCATGTGAGGGCAAGACGATGTCGCTCAGACAAGCAGCATCCATAATCGCATGACGCATTTTGTCCATGTCCGGCCATAGCTTGGGCCGGAGGTTGGGGTCGAATACGATCTCGCCGCCGCAGGCACTGAATAGCTGGAGTGACCGCATCAGAGTTCTGCGGTCCCAGTCAGACAAGATGGCAAGAGTTATCCCCGAAAAATACGCAATATCAGCGCCTTGCAGCGCATTTGTAAGGTCATGCGGCGATTGCGCCAGTGTTCTTGCTGCGCTCTGTTCGCGCCAATAGCTGAAGCTGCGTTCTCCGTCTTGCAGTTGAATCATGTACATACCCAGCGTGCGGTCGGGTCGACGCAGGATGGATGCAGTTCGGATGTTTTCGCTGTTCAGAAAGGCCAGCATCTGGTCGGAAACAGGGTCCGTTCCGACGGCTGTGAAATAATCGACCTGCGCCCGATCTTCCAACAACTTGGCAAGGTACCACGCCGTGTTGAACGTGTCCCCTGCGAAACCCATCCGATAGGTTCCCGCGGAGTCAAGCGGTGCCATCTCGATCATACATTCACCAATCGAAACGATCCGGGTCACCTTGGGATATCCGTAAACCAGTTGTGGTTCACGGCCTTGATCTTTTCGATCTGAACCAGAATACGCGACAGGTGTTTTTCGATCGCGTCAGCCGCCGCATCAGAAGAACGGGCAGTCAAAGCTTTGAGTATCGCGATATGCTCATTCAGGGCTTTATTTTGCGACGAGGTATCTAGCGTCAGCATCCGCACTCTGTCCATGTGCCCTTTATTTTCACTGATGACGTCCCAGACATAGCCGACGCCCGATTGCGCACAGATCTCGCGGTGGAACGCGTCGTCCAAGGCATGAAAACGGGTCTTGTTGTTTTCTGCGATGGCTTCTTTCTGTTGCTCAATCAGATCGGATAGAACGCGCAGACCATCGTCTGAAATGACATCGCAAGCGGTCCGGCAGGTGTGCAGCTCAAGCGCCAATCGAATAAAGCGCGCGCGCAGTACGGCTTCTTCGGAAATCAGGCTAACCATTGTGCCGCTTTGCGGACGGATCTGCAGGAAGCCCAGATTTGCAAGGCGTTTGAATGCCTCGCGAACCGGCTGTCGCGAGACCCCCATTTTCGTCGCGACCTCGGCTTCCGAAATCTTAGTCTCCGGTGGCAATTCGAGCGTCAGAATCCGATCCTGCAGCACCTTGAATACTTGATCTGCAATCGTTGGCTGAAACTGCTGTCTCAATTGTGGAAGCGGAAGCGGGTCGGTTCTTTTGTCGACGGAGGTATCCATTTTTCGAGCTTTCTTGTGCAACACGCCTTTCTATGACCATAGCACAAGCCACCTAGGTTTTTGCAACTAGGATATTAGTTGACGGGGAAAAATTACCAAACTAGGATATTAGTCATCAGCGGTTCTCGATTGCCACACCCCGCTGGGACTAGGGGAGGAAACATGGCACTTCTGGATGAGAATCGGCTGTTTTCACCCGACCCGGTTTTGCGCGGCTTGTCCCGCGCCCTGTACGAGACGGTGCGTGATCTGCCCATCATCAGCCCGCATGGCCATACCGATCCGCAGTGGTATGCCGAGAACGCCGCGTTCCCCGATCCGGCACGGTTGCTTGTGACGCCTGATCACTACGTGTTTCGGATGTTGCATGCGCAGGGCGTTCCGCTCGAGTCGATGGGTGTTCCCCGTGTGGATGGTGGCGAGACCGAGCAGGATCCGCGCGCCATATGGCGGCTGTTCGCATCAGGCTATCACTTGTTCCGGGGAACACCGACGCGTCTGTGGATCGACCACGCGCTGCAAGAGGTGTTCGGCGTCACGGATCGCCTGTCGCCCGAGACCGCCGACGCGATCTATGACCAGATCGACGACTGCCTGAAACAGGACGCGTTCCGCCCCCGCGCATTGTTCGAGCGGTTCAACATCGAGGCGATCTCGACCACCGAAAGCGCAATCGACGATCTTAAATGGCACCGGATGATCCGCGACAGCGGATGGACCGGCAAGGTCGTGACTGCATACCGTCCCGATGCGGTGGTCGATCCCGAGTTTCAAGGTTTTGCCGACAATGTCGCGCAGATGGGCGAGATGGCGGGCGAGGATGCCACCACTTGGGCAGGTTATCTGGCGTCGCATCGCAAACGTCGTGCCTACTTCAAGGAATTTGGGGCCACATCGTCTGATCATGGCCATCCGACTGCCCGCACCGAAGACCTGCCACCGGACGTTGCCGCGGCGCTTTTCGATAAGGCGTTGCGTGGTGCCTGCACAGATGACGAAGCGGACGCCTTCCGTGGTCATATGCTGACCGAAATGGCGCGGATGAGTCTTGACGACGGTCTGGTTCTGCAAATCCATCCGGGGGCTGCCCGGAATCATTCCGATCCGATCATGGCGCGGTTTGGCCGTGACAAAGGGTACGACATCCCGACACGCACAGACTACGTCCACGCTTTGCGTCCGCTGCTCAATGCCGTCGGCGAACGGTCCGATCTGACCATCATTCTCTTCACGCTGGACGAAACATCTTATGCCCGCGAATTGGCACCTTTGGCAGGGGTCTACCCGGCGCTGAAACTTGGACCGCCCTGGTGGTTCCATGACAGTTACGAAGGCATGATGCGGTTCCGCGAAATGGCTACCGAAACCGCCGGGTTCTACAACACGGTCGGGTTCAATGACGACACCCGTGCCTTTTGTTCCATTCCCGCGCGTCACGACGTGGCGCGGCGGGTTGATTGCGCGTTCCTTGCCAACCTGATCGCCACGGGGCGGCTGGCAGAGGACGAAGCATTCGAGGTCGCAAATGACCTCGCGTATCGGCTTGCAAAGCAGGCTTACCGGCTCTGAGAGCCATTTTCTGGGAGGAAACCATGAATTACGTCAAAACACTTGGGGCTGCTTTGTTGACAAGCGTTGCCTTTGTCTCGGCGGCTGCGGCCTGCGAAGTGACGCTGCGGTCGTCAGACACCCATCCCGAGGGCTATCCGACCGTCGTTGCGGTGCAGAAGATGGGCGAAATGCTCGAAGAACGCACGGACGGCAAGCTGTGCATTGAAGTGTTCCATTCGGCCCAGCTTGGCCAAGAAAAAGACACCATCGAACAGACCCAGTTCGGTGTGATCGACATGAACCGTGTCTCGCTTGGGCCGTTCAACAACATCATCGAAGAAACCCAAGTCCCGTCACTTCCCTATATCTTCCGTTCCGTTGAGCACATGCACACAGTCATGGACGGCCCGGTTGGGCAACAGATCCTCGATGCGTTCAGCGACCATGACCTTGTCGGTCTTGCGTTCTACGATGGGGGATCGCGCAGCTTTTACAACTCGCAGAAACCGATCACATCCATTGATGATCTTGCGGGAATGAAGTTCCGAGTGATGCAGTCTGACATGTTTGTCGACATGGTTGCTGCCCTTGGCGCAAACGCCACTCCGATGCCTTACGGCGAGGTATATTCCTCGATTCAGACCGGGGTCATCGATGGGGCCGAAAACAACTGGCCGTCTTACGACAGTTCAGGTCACTTTGAGGTCGCCAAATACTATACATTGGATCAACACCTGATTGTGCCAGAAGTTCTTGTGATGGCGAAATCAAGCTTCGACAAACTGTCTGCTGACGAACAGGAAATTGTCCGTCAGGCTGCCCGTGACTCGGTCCCTGTGATGCGCGAACTTTGGGAAGCGCGTGAAAAGGAATCCGAGTCGCGCGTGCGTGATGCTGGTGTCGAGATTATCACCGATATCGACAAGACCCCGTTCATCGAAGCGATGGTGCCAGTCTACCAGAAATACGTGACCTCGCCTAAGCTTCAGCAGATGGTCGCCGATATTCAGGCCACCGAATAATCCAAAGCCCGCCCCAAGCTACAGCTTTGGGGCGGGCACTCTGAGCAGGGTGGGCAGGCCGGACATGATGAAATCGATTGCGCTTTTGACCGGGCGTTTGGCGCGTATTGCCTTGTGGGTCGCCGGGATCGGGCTGGTCCTGATGACTGTGTTGATCGCAGCGCAGGTGTTCTGGCGCTACGTGCTGAACGACAGCATCATCTGGACCGAACCCGCGTCCGTCATGATCATGGGCTGGTTCATCTTTCTGGGTGCTGCTGTGGGTATCCGCGAAGGATACCACCTATCCTTTGATGTGCTTCTGTATGTCGTGCCACAGCGGATCAAGCTGGTGCTGCACTCGATCTCTGACCTAGCCGTCGCGTCCTTTGGTGTCGGCATGATCTGGTATGGCTGGCAACTGGCCGAAAAGACGGCCGGCAACAAGCTGCCGGGTCTTGGAATTTCCGGCGCGTTCGATTTCGCGCCCATCGTCGCGGGTGGAGTTCTAATCGTGCTGTTCTCGACCGAACGGATCGCCCGCCGCGCTGCAGGTCTTCCGACCGCGCGCTTTGGCGAAGAGGCGGAGATCGACTGATGGAATTGTATGTCCTTTTCGGAACCTTCACCTTTCTGCTGCTGATCGGCACGCCTGTCGCGTTTTGTCTTGGTGTGTCCAGCTTTGCGACCATTGCCTATCTCGGACTGCCGCCCGTGGTGGTGTTTCAGCGTTTGAATTCCGGCGTGTCAGTGTTCGCGCTGATGGCGATCCCGTTTTTCATCTACGCGGGCGATCTGATGGTGCGCGGGGACATTGCCCGGCGGCTTGTGGCGCTGGCGGGAGGGTTTGTTGGCCATCTGCGCGGTGGGTTGGGGCAGGTCAACGTGCTTTCTTCGGTCATGTTCGGCGGCGTGTCTGGCTCGGCGGCTGCCGATGCCAGTGCCGTCGGTGGCCTGATGGTGCCGCAGATGAAAGAACGCGGCTATGACACGGATTATGCGGTGAACATTACCGTGGTCAGTTCGATCATCGCGCTGCTGCTGCCGCCGTCGCACAACATGATCATCTATTCGATTGCCGCGGGCGGGCGTATTTCCATTGCCGATTTGTTCACCGCAGGGATCATTCCGGGCTTTCTTCTGGCGGGCCTTTTGATGCTGGCCGCGTGGTGGATGGCGGTGCGCAAGGGCTACCCGACGCAGCCATTCCAAGGCGTTCGCATGCTGGGCACGCTGTTTGTATCGGCAGCCCCCGGTCTGATCCTTGTGGCGATCATCTTTGGCGGTGTGCGGTCAGGCATCTTCACCGCTTCCGAGTCCTCGAACATTGCGGTGGTTTATGCGCTCTTGGTGACCTTCTTCGTCTATCGCAGCTTGAGCTGGCACGACTTTATCGAGGCGACATTTGCCGCTGTGCGCACCACCGCGATGGTGCTGATGGTCATCGGCTGCGCTGCAGCGTTTGGCTGGCTTCTGGCCTACACGCGGGTGCCCGCGTCGATGGTGGCGCTGTTGCAGGGGGTGTCGGACAATCCGATCATCATTCTGCTGCTTTTGAACCTTGTGCTGCTGATACTCGGCACTTTCATGGACATGTCACCGCTCATCGTCATTACCACGCCGATCTTTCTGCCAGTCGCCACGGCGTTTGGTGTTGATCCCGTACATTTCGGGGTGATCCTAATCCTCAACCTTGGCATCGGGCTCTGCACACCACCCGTGGGTGCCGTACTGTTTGTCGGCTGTGCGGTGGGTCGTATCCCGGTCTGGGATGCGGTGCGCACGATCTGGCCGTTCTATGGCGCGGCCTTCGCGACGCTGATGCTTGTCACCTACATTCCGGCGCTGTCGCTCTGGCTGCCGACTTTGTTTAGATAAGGAAAGACATGACCTATCCCGTTGTTCCGACCGATCCGGGTGTGACCCGTCAAGTGCTGGCTGAAAACCCTGACCTGATGGTCGTGGCGTTCCGGTTCCAAGACGGCGCCGAGGGCAAGCTGCACGATCATCCGCATGTGCAATCGACCTATATCGAGGCAGGGCGCTTTACGTTTTTCGTGGGCGATGTCGAACACGACCTTGGCCCCGGTGACAGCGTGGTTATCCCGTCCGGCGCACGGCACGGATGCCACTGCCGCGAGGCGGGCACACTCATCGACACCTTCACCCCGCGCCGCGACGATTTTCTTTGACCCGAAAGGCCTGACACCATGCTCAAGACCCAAACCCGCCACGCAATTGATCCGGCCACCGCCAAGACGCTGGACACAGATCAGCTGCGGGATCATTTCCATGTTGGTGGCCTTTTCGCGGAGGGCGAGATCAACCTTGTCTACACCCATTACGATCGGCTGATCCTCGGCTCTGCGGTGCCTGCGGGGGGAACATTGACCCTAGACCGCGTCGCGGAAGCGGGCACGCCATCTATTCTCGACCGTCGCGAGATGGGCGTGCTGAACATCGGAGAGGTTGGGTCCGTGTCCGTTGCTGGTACGACCTACGAGGTCGGGTCCGGCGAGGTGCTTTACATCGGCATGGGCTCCGGCCCGGTGACATTCGGCGGTAATGGGCGGTTTTACGTCCTGTCTGCCCCTGCGCATCAGACTTACCCGACGCGGCTGATCACGCTGGCCGATGCGCGGCGCGTGGAATTGGGTGCACGCGAAACCGCCAATGAACGGGTGATCATCCAGTTTCTGCATCCCGAAGTGTGCAAAAGCTGCCAGCTTCTCATGGGCTACACACAATTCGCGGAAGGGTCGGTCTGGAACACCATGCCCGCCCACCTGCATGATCGCCGGATGGAGGCTTATCTTTATTTCCAATTGCCGGAAAACCAGCGCGTGTTCCACCTTATGGGCGAACCGTCGCAGACCCGTCATATCGTCATGGCCAATGAGGAAGCGGTCATCTCACCGCCTTGGTCGATCCATGCGGGTGCGGGTACGGCGTCTTACACCTTCTGCTGGGCGATGGCGGGCGATAATGTCGATTTCACCGATATGGACATGGTGGCAATGGAGGATCTGCGGTGAAAGCCTTTTCCCTGACCGGACGCCGCGCGCTTGTGACCGGGGCCAATACCGGCATCGGGCAGGCGATTGCCGTCGGTTTGGCCGAGGCCGGGGCCGAAGTGATCTGTGCAGGACGCCGGGCCTGTGACGAGACCGTTGCCGCGATTACGCGGGCCGGGGGAACTGCGTCTTCGGTGTTGGTCGATTTCTCTGATCCAATGGCGGGGCAGGGGCTGTTCGACGATCACCCCATCGACCTGCTTGTCAACAACGCGGGCATCATCCGCCGCGCCGATGCGGTGGAGTTTTCCGAGGCCGATTGGGATGACGTGATGGACGTCAACCTCAAAGCGTTGTTCTTTACCACGCAGGCCTTTGCCAAAGCGTTGCTGGCGCGGGGCGGCACCGGGGCGGTGGTGAACATCGCGTCCCTGCTTTCGTTTCAGGGGGGCATCCGTGTGCCCTCTTATACCGCGTCGAAGCACGGTGTCGCGGGGCTGACCAAGCTCTTGGCGAATGAATGGGCGGCCAAGGGGATTAACGTGAATGCCGTCGCCCCCGGCTATATTGAGACGAACAACACCGAAGCGCTGCGCAACGATCCCGACCGCAATCAGGCGATCCTTGACCGCATCCCGGCGGGTCGTTGGGGGCAGGCTGAGGACATCGCCGGAGCCGCCGTCTACCTGTGTACGCCAGCGGCGCGCTATGTGCATGGCGCTGTTTTGAACGTTGATGGAGGATGGCTTGCCCGCTGACCTGATAGAGCGACCACAGACAGGCATCGTGCATCTGGGCCTTGGGGCGTTCTTTCGCGCGTTTGGATGTGTGTTCATCGAAGACGCCATGGCTGCTTCAGGGGGGGATTGGGGCATCGTGGGGGTATCCCTGCGCAGCCCCGATACGCGCGATGCGCTGCGCGGACAGGATTGGGGATACACCTCGGTCACACTGGCACCCGAGGGCGAGCAGACACGCTGGATCACCGTTCTGAATGACGTGCTGGTCGCGCCCGAAGACCCCGAAGCGGTGCTGGCTGAGATGTCGAAACCAGAGGTCCGGATCGTGACGCTGACGGTTACCGAAAAGGGGTATTGCCACAACCCGGCCACTGGTGCGCTGAACGTCGATCATCCGGATATTCAGCATGATCTGGACCATGATGTGCCGGTGTCTGCGATTGGCTTTCTGGTCCGCGCGTTGCAGCGTCGTCGGGCGGCGGGTGCGGCACCATTTACCGTGCTGACCTGTGACAACCTTCCGGAGAACGGACGGCTTGTGCGTGGTCTTGTTTTAGACTTCGCACGTCGGCTGGACACGATGCTGGCGGACTGGATTGAGGCCGAGGGCAAGTTTCCCTGCACCATGGTGGACCGGATCACCCCGGCAACAACCGAGGCAGACATCACGCGCGTGGCGGAATTGACCGGACGCAATGATGCGGCACCCGTGATGCACGAACCTTTCGCACAATGGGTGATCGAAGACGATTTCGTTGGCGGCGACCGCCCGGCTTTTTCTGCCTCTGGGGCAGAAATGGTGCAGGACGTCACAGCACATGAGCACATGAAGCTGCGCATGCTGAACGGCACCCATTCCGCGTTGGCCTACACTGGCTATTTGGCCGGACACGAGACTATCTCACAGACGGTCGCGGACCCGATCTTTGCGACTTATGTCCGTCAGCTCTGGTCCGAGATCATTCCGACGGTTCGGGCCCCCGAAGGCGTGAGTCTGACCGAATACGCCGACGCGCTGTTTGAACGCTATGCCAATCCCGGTATCCGCCACCGGACATGGCAGATCGCGATGGATGGCAGTCAGAAATTGCCGCAGCGTATCTTGGGCAGTCTGGCGGCTAACCTTGCCGAAGGGCGGGACTCGCCTGCCCTATGTCTCGCCGTGGCAGCTTGGATGCGGTATGTGGGTGGCATGGACGAGCAGGGACAGGCCATTGACGTGCGCGATCCGTTGGCGGCGCGACTGCGCGATGCGTCAGACAGTGCGGATACCCCAGAGGGCAAGGTCAGGGCTTTGCTCGGTGTGCGCGACGTGTTTCCCGCCGACTTGGCAGCGCAGTTGAAACGGCCCGTCACTGCGGCGTCGGTCCAGCTGTGGGCCAAAGGTGCCCGCGCTGCGATCCAAGAGGGGACGCTATGATCGAAACGTGGCGCTGGTACGGTGAATTCGATCCGATCACGCTGTCTGAGGTGGCGCAGACGGGGGCCGCGGGAATTGTCAGCGCCCTGCATGCCATCCCCTATGGCGAGGTGTGGCCGCCTGAGGCCATCGCCACCCGCAAGCGCGCCATCGAAGAGGCGGGGTTCGTTTGGTCCGTAGTCGAAAGCCTGCCGGTGCATGAGCGGATCAAGAAGGGAGAAGGGGACCTCTCTACATTGTTCGCCAATTACCGCCAGTCCATGGCCCATCTGGCCGAGCAAGGCATACAGACGATCTGCTACAACTTCATGCCGCTCTTGGACTGGACACGCACCGATCTGGCGGCTCCGGTTGCCGGAGGTGCCTCTTGTCTGCGGTTTGAGGCGACCCACATGGCGGCGTTCGAGATCCACATGCTGGGGCGGCAGGCCGCCGAGGATGACTACAGCGACGAGGTGCGTGTGCGCGCCGCTGCGTGGTATCAGCAGGCCAGTGAGGCGGAGCGGGACAAGTTGCTTAAGTCGATCATGGCCGGGATGCCGGGGGCGTTTGACCGCTACGACATTCCGGGCTTGCGCAAGGCTCTCGCCGCGTATGACGGGATCGACCGTGCTGATTTGCGCGCAAACTACGCCCGGTTCCTGGCTGAGGTTGTCCCGACCGCCGAAGACCTTGGCATCCGGATTTGTGTGCATCCCGACGACCCGCCGCGCGACATTCTTGGTCTTCCCCGTATCGTGTCCACGGGTGATGATCTTGACTGGGTGCTGGCAACGCAGGACTGCCCGGCCAATGGCGTAACGCTGTGTGCTGGCTCACTTGGTGCGCATCCGGGAAATGACGTGCCAGCGATTGCAGCGCGGGTGGCGGAGCGCATCCATTTCGCGCATCTGCGCAATGTGCGCAAAGACCCTGATGGCTCATTCGAAGAAGCGGCGCATCTGGATGGCGATACTGACATGGTGCTTTTGTTGCGGGTGCTATTGCGCGAAGAAGCCCGGCGCAGAGCAGAGGGGCGCGCCGATCACGCGATCCCGTTCCGCCCTGACCACGGCCACCACATGCTGAGCGATCACGACCATGATTTCGTACCGGGTTATCCGCTGATCGGTCGCTTGCGCGGGCTTGCAGAATTGCGCGGCGTGATCCGGGGGATCGGCCATGTCTGAACCGCTGATCCTGCATCCCTCGGACAACGTCGCGGTTCTGACGACACGGGAGCAGGCGGGCGCGGACCCGTTGGGGTTGGGCGCGCCGTTGTCGACTTCTTTGTCGGCAGGCCACAAGATCGCACGACAGGACCTCCCGTTAGGGGCTGCGATCCTCAAGTTTGGCCAGTTCATCGGCAAATCGACTGCCGATATCGCGGCGGGCGACCATGTGCACACGGCCAATTGCGTCTTCGACAATCCCGAACAGGCCTATGCCATCGCGGCTGACCTTGAGGCCGCACAGTTGGCCATTCCGGTGTCTGAACCTTTGACTTTCCAAGGCTATCTGCGCCCTGACGGGCGGGTGGGCACACGCAATTACATCGCGCTGCTGGCGACAGTGAACTGTTCGGCCACGGTGATCCGCCGCGCGGCGACCGAGATCGAGGCGAGCGGTATGCTCGACGCCTATCCGGATATCGACGGCATTGTCGCGCTGGCGCATGGTACGGGGTGTGGCATGGCGGGCAGTGGAGCGGGGTTTGAAATCCTCGACCGGGTGTTGTGGGGACATGCCACCCATCCAAACGTCGGCGCGGCAGTATTTGTGGGTTTGGGGTGCGAAGTGATGCAGATTGCGCGGATGCAATCGCATTTCGGGGCCAAAGGTACGGCGCATTTTCATGGCCTGACCATTCAGGACAGCGGCGGCACGCGCGCCACTATCGATGCCATCAAGGCCCATGTTGTCGGCCTTTTGCCAAAGGTGAACGCGGTATCCCGCAGCCCGCAGCCGATGTCTGCCCTGAAGGTTGCGTTGCAATGCGGCGGGTCCGACGGGTTTTCCGGGATCACCGCAAACCCGGCGCTGGGCGTGGCCAGTGATCTGTTGGTAGGACAAAGGGGCACTGCGATCCTGTCGGAAACGCCCGAGATTTATGGCGCGGAACAATTGCTATTGCGTCGCGCGGCATCAAAGGCGGTTGCGGACAAGCTGATCCGCCAGATCAAGTGGTGGGAAAGCTATACGGCATTGAACGGCGGGTCACTCGACAACAACCCTAGCCCCGGTAACAAGCAGGGGGGCATCACGACCATACTGGAAAAATCACTGGGCGCTGCGGCGAAAGGTGGGTCCACACCCCTGACCGCCGTCTACGATTATGCCGAACAGGTTGACGCGTCGGGCCTCGTTTTTATGGACACACCCGGTTATGACCCGGTGTCGGTCACCGGCCAAATCGCGGGTGGTGCACAGATCGTGGTTTTCACCACCGGGCGTGGATCAGCCTTTGGGTCCAAACCCGCGCCAACACTTAAACTGGCCACGTCGGACCGGCTATTTGCGCAGATGCCGGATGATATGGACCTCAACACTGGCGATATCCTGTCCCAAGGCGTGACAATCGCCGAAAAGGGGCGCGAGATTTTTGACGTAATCCGCGCCACGGCTTCGGGCCAAGTGACCAAATCGGAAAAGCTGGGTCTCGGTGATAACGAATTCGTCCCTTGGCAAATCGGGGCCGTAATGTGAGCTCTCATGACCGGCGCAATGGCCGTTCGCGCTTGCCGCTTGTCTCGCCCTGAGAATGGACGCATCTTTGCGTCATGACAGGCACGTCGGAAAATTCGCACCGCGTTCGTAAACGAAACTGGGCTGCTGTACTGATCGCGGGCAGCGTGGTGATCCTGCTTGCGTTGCTCATTTTGCTGTTTCCGGCACTGGAACGCATTTACCTGAACCAGTTGGGCAAGCGCGAAGCCTCGACCCTGACTTTGGCTGTCGAAGGTCTGACTGGGTCGCTGCGTCGCTTTGAGGCGCTGCCCGGCCTTATCGCAGAGCGTCCCGATCTGGTACGGGCCTTGCGGGACCCGTCCAATACTTTCCTGATCGATGATGTGAACGACGAACTGGATCGGACCGCTCAAGACGTTGGATTGTCTGATACCAACGGCCTGATTGTTTGACTCGCAGAGGATTCCCTTCTGCAGAAAAATCTGAATCACTGTCTTCAAACGATGGAGGCTTTGATGGCAGTTGAAATCACACGGAAAGACGTGTCGGCGGGCGATCTTCGAGC
>JANSYF010000065.1 GCA_024742575.1 Paracoccaceae bacterium
ACACAGCGAATCTGCAGCGCGCTCGGTGTGTACAGTGTGTATCAGGTGTGCAACGCTTTTTTGCGTGAGGAAAGTCTGCTATGTCGTTGATTTTATTGGAGGCGAGTACCGGAATCGAACCGGTGTGGACGGATTTGCAATCCGCTGCGTCACCACTCCGCCAACTCGCCAGAGTGGAGGTCTGATTAGGCGCTTGGGCGGGGGGCGTCAAGCGGATAACGGTTGTGCATCGGCGCAAATGATGTGGCAGTATTTCGCGCGTTCTGGACATTGCTGAAATTGGTGAGCTGTGGCAGAAGACTTCCAGCGAACTGAACGGATGAGTTTAGCCAATGACAGATTTTGCGGCCCGCCGAACCATGATGGTTGACACGCAGGTACGTCCCTCTGATGTGACGAAGTTTCCGATTATCGATGCAATGTTGTCGGTTCCGCGGGAACTTTTTGTCCCGCGCGAGCAGGCAGAGGCGGCTTATATCAGCGAAAACGTACCGATTGCGCCGGGCCGTGTGGTGCTTGAGCCGCGTACTCTGGGCAAGCTGCTCGATGCGATCAACATTGAAGGCAACGAACTCGTGCTCGATATTGGTGCGGGCTACGGCTATTCTTCGGCGTTGGTCGCTCGCATGGCGGAAGCAGTGATTGCGGTCGAAGAAGACGAAACTCTTGCCTCCGAAGCACAAACGATGCTTGCAGAGCAGGGCGCGGATAACGTTGTGTTACATACAGGGCCGCTTGCGGACGGCGCAGCGCAGCACGGACCTTATGATGCGATCTTGATCCAAGGCGGGGTTGAACAGATACCTGACAGCCTATTGGATCAGTTGAAAGAAGGGGGTCGGATAGGCTGCCTTTTCATGGAAGGCGCGTTGGGCGTTGTCAGAATCGGCTACAAGATTGATGGTGACGTCACATGGCGGTTTGCTTTTAACGCGACAGCGCCCGTTGTGCCGGGGTTTGAGAAAGCGGCAGCCTTCACTTTGTAAGAACTCGATGCTGCAATAAACAAAAATCGACAGGTCTTGGGGGACAGCAGAATGGCAAAACGGATGAGACTGGCAGGGCTTGCCGTTGCCTTGGGCCTGATGGTCGCCGCGCCAATTGCACGAGCAGAGTCGCTCGCTGATGCGATGATCGGCGCATATAATACCAGCGGATTGTTGGAACAAAACCGCGCCGTGCTGCGTGCTGCAGACGAAGATGTTGCGCAGGCCGTTTCGTCGTTGCGTCCGGTGATTTCGTGGTCCGCAGATGCGACGCGGCAATTCGGCACGACACGTAGCGCAACGACCGGAAACTTGATCTCACCAACCGTGTCAAACACCGTTTCGGCCAGCCTGACTGCTCAAATGACGCTTTTCGACAATGGCCAATCGAAGCTTTCGATTGAAACGACAAAAGAAGCGGTTTTGGCCACGCGCCAACAGCTTATCTCTGTAGAACAACAGGTTCTTTTGTCCGCTGTCGAAGCCTACCTAGAAGTGCGCCGCGCGATTGAAAACGTGGCTTTGCGCGAAAACAATGTTCGGTTGATTACGCAGGAACTGCGCGCCGCCCAAGAGCGTTTCGAGGTTGGTGAAGTGACGCGCACGGATACGTCGCTGGCCGAGGCGCGTCTGGCAGCAGCCCGCAGTCAGTTTGCAGCAGCGCAAGGCGCTTTGACCATCGCGCGCGAGCAGTATCTGGCCATCGTTGGGCGCTTGCCAGGGGCGCTGGAACCACTGCGCAGCCTTCCGAAACTGCCCGGGTCTGTTGATTCAGCCAAGGGCATCGCGGTGCGCAACCATCCGCAAGTCAAATCAGTCCAGCACCAAGTGGCCGCCTCCGAGCTTAATATTCTGCGGGCCGAAGCGGCGATGAAGCCAACCGTGCAGTTGTCCGGGCGTCTCACAATTACTGAAGGGTTTGATACCGAACGCTTTACACGCGGTGGCTCTCTTGGAGTTGAGGCAGGTGGTCCGATTTATCAGGGTGGTCGACTGACCTCTCTGGTACGTCAATCGATGGCGAACCGGGATTCGGCACGCGGTCAGTTGCATCAGATCATCGACCAAGTATCGCAGAATGTCGGCAACGCTTACGCGCAGTTGCGAATTGCTCAGGCAAGTCTCGAATCGACGGATCGACAGGTGCGCGCCGCAACCGTTGCGTTCCGTGGCGTTCGCGAAGAGGCAGCCCTTGGTGCGCGTACAACACTAGATGTTTTGAACGCCGAGCAGGAACTGCTTAACGCACGATCTGCCCGAATTTCCGCGCAGGTTGATGAAAGCATCGCAGCATACCGTGTGCTTTCTACGATCGGGCAACTGACGGCGACAGATCTGAAGCTTAACGTGCAGCAATATGATCCAGTGAGCTATTACAATCTGGTTAAGGACGGCCCGATTCAGAAAAGCAAGCAAGGCCAGCAGCTTGACCGTGTTCTGAAGTCCCTAGGCAAAAACTAAGTTTCGCCTCATCTGTTGTGTGAAAGGCCGGGCCAAGCTACTCTGCCGTCGAGGTAGTAGTGGTGAACCATGTCTGATCCCGTGACAAACGTGGAAATCGAAGATGTCCTGTCGTCCATTCGCAAGCTTGTTGCGGATGAGGTGCGGTCGTCTCCGGTGGCGCGAAAAGCGGAAAAGCCGGGTCGTCTGATCCTGACACCAGCGCAGCGCATCAAAGACGAAGCCGTCGAACCTACAGAACCGCCAAAACCAGTTCTTCTGACGCAACCGATCTTGCCCGAGACTGCTGTGGCGCCCGTGGTGGAGAAATCGATTGACGAAATACCGGGGGATGCGCGCCTTGCTGAGTTTGGTCAGGTTGAAGGGGCATTTCCTGATGTCGACTCGTTCGAGGAGCAGGAGTCGCATTTCGACGTGCCCGATGCAGCATCAACTGATGACTGGTTGGCTGACGCGCACGAAGATCTAGATACCCCATACGATGCGTCCGCAAGCGCGCGTAGCGAACTGAATCGCCTCATCGAAGAAGAGGTTTCTGCTGCCTTGGCGATGACCGATGAAGACGACGCACAGTCCGAAGAAGATGACGTTTTCAATGAAGATCACGAGGACTCGGCAGAGGTAGAGGCCGACAAAGAATGGCATGCCGCCGAAGATGACCCGCCGCAAGCTGGGACGCACGAGGATCACAACAACACGCCCGAAGAGGGGCCGCACGAAATGCATGATGATCACGGGGATGATCATCACGGTGACATGGAAAACTCTGCCGAGCTAGATGCGTTTGACGACGACGAATGGACCATAGAGGACGAGTCCGAGCTGCACCCCAACGCCGAAGTCGCTGCGTCCGAACCCATGCCGCCTGAAGTCCCCACGCCGCCGCAGTCACTGGAAGACAAGGTCGCCGCATTGGGCAGGTTGGTGGCGCGTGACAGTCAGGAATTCGAGGAAGAGCGCGATCGCCCAGACGCCGACGATCTTGCCGCAGTATCCGAACCGATGACGTGGCCGGAAGCTGGCTTTGAGGAGGTTGAAGAACAGCCTGCCGACGACGGATCAAACGTACTGCATGCGCAAGACGCGTGGCCGCAGCCAAAGTCTTATCAGACGTCGATCAAGGAAAGCGAACCTGTCGCTACCGGATCCCTTCAAACATATGAAGAGGATCAAGCGCAGGCTCTTGAGATCGATGAAGAGACATTGCGTCAGATGGTGGGTGAAATCGTCCGGCAAGAGCTGCAAGGCGCTTTGGGTGAACGCATCACGCGGAACGTGCGCAAATTGGTGCGCCGTGAAATCCACCGCATGCTCATTTCTCAGGAATTTGACTGACGGAATCGCATGACCTTCGGTCATTTTGAACGCAGGCCTATAACAGAAAACGCGCCCCAAAAGGGCGCGTTTTCTGTAAGAAATACAGCTTCTTAAGCGGCTTCGGCCTGCTGGGCAGCAGCGTTGCGGCGCTCACTCTCTTCGCGCGACAGCGCAACCGAGGTGCGAACACCTTTGCCAACGAACTCCATCAGTCCTGAGACAACGCGCTCGTTCGGGTCGATGCCCGCACAGCTTAGCACTTCGCGGCCGTCACGGGACCGCGCCCAACGCGCGATCTGCTCGGGGCCGTTTCCATACTTCTTGTCATCTGCGATTGCGTCGTCCAATGCGGCAAGAACCACGGCAGCAAACAGCTTGCGCGCGCGATTACCTTGCTCTGCGTTGAAGGCGGTACCGTCAACGAAATCTTTCATGATCCGTCCTGTGATTATTGCTCTTGTGTTTTCCGGCGTGGAGTTGCTTATGGCGCATTCCAGACGATTCGGATACCCTAGATTTGCATACCTTTTATGCAATGACTGCATGGCTTGTCGCTAGTGCGAAACGAGATCTGGTTGTCTGGACAGCTTATCATCCCCGATATATAGGGTCAGCCAAAGTTGGATCAACCTTTTGACAAAGTTTAGCCATGCCCAAAATCAACGGTAACGAAATCCGCCCCGGTAACGTATTGGAACATAACGATGGTCTTTGGGCCGCCGTGAAAGTTGACCACGTGAAACCCGGTAAGGGCGGTGCCTTTGCGCAAGTCGAACTGAAGAACCTGCGCAATGGCTCCAAGCTGAATGAACGCTTCCGTTCGGCGGATAAGGTCGAACGCGTCCGTCTGGAACAAAAGGACATGCAGTTCCTTTACGAATCCGACGGCAACCTCGTCTTCATGGACACGGATACCTACGATCAGGTCGAATTGCCCGCTGACATTCTTGGCGAACGTCGTCCGTTCCTTCAGGACGGGATGACCATCGTCGTAGAATTCCACGAGGCAGAAGCGTTGAACGCCACGCTGCCGCAAAAGGTCACCTGCAAGATCGAAGAGACCGAACCGGTCGTCAAAGGTCAGACAGCGGCGAACAGCTTTAAACCTGCGATCCTTGACAATGGGGTCAAGGTTATGGTGCCGCCGTTTGTCGGTCAGGATGAGATGATCATCGTGAACACCGAATCCATGGAATATTCCGAGCGCGCCTGACCTCGGGACCCGCGCGCATATCCCCCGAAACCGCCGGGGGACAAAGATGGATCAAAAGGCCTCTGGCATCAGCCAAGAGGCCTTTTCTTATGCAAGATCTGACCAAAGACGACATTCCCGACATGGTGCCGCTGTTTCGTGCGCTACACCGTCATCACGTGGTGGCCTTGCCAGAGGTATTTCATGATGACGGTACCGATGCGCAGTTTGCCGACCATCTGGCGCATCTGTTCGACGATTCCGGCGCTGCGGTTGGTGTGCGGCGGCACGGACGGCTGATTGGGTACGCGCTGTTCCTTTTGCAAGAGCGTCCTGCAGATGCGTTCCGACACCCTGTGAAACGCGCCTATCTTGACCATCTCATTGTCACAGAACCCAATCGCGGGGCAGCGCATGCCACTGCAATGATCGCCGCAATGGAAACGCGGCTTGTGTCACAAGGGATCAATGTGTGGACCGCGTCACATTATGCGTTCAACGCGGAGGTTGCCCGCACGTTTGCGGATGCTGGGGCGCATCCTGATCTTGTGCGGGTGGCAAAGCTGATGCTGGGCGCAAGATAAGGCAAAACCGCCAAGACCTTGACAAAGGTCTTGGCACCGAACGCCTCGTTTTCTTGGGATTAACCAAGTCTGCGCCATACCCTCATACACGGTGCGCACCGAGCGGGAAGGGTCACTCCCATGCCGCGACACAGACATCTGACCGTCGTGACGCCTGACAGCGTCGACCAACCAGAGATATATCTTGCCGGGGCATCGCCCCATAGGTCGCGGGGGCAACCCCGACACAAAGACCCCAGTTGTCGACCTCCGGGGCGGCGCCGCTTCTAGAATAAGACATACCTGAACCCCTGCCGGGAAACACCCGTGCGGGGTTTCAGGCGTGGTATGTGTCCGGCTTGAACCGCACGGTGGCTTCGTCTGCGCGCATGTCGTCGCTAGCACGGTCAAAGCGTAAATAGGCCAGACCTTGACCTGCCGCTTGCGTGAACAATGTCCCCGCCAACTTTTCCCCGGCAACGATGTCAGACCCCACCGCAGCCGTGCCTTCGACAACAACAGTCGCCAAGCCTTTGCGCAGTTCTGTCTTATGCTTCATCCGGGCGGTGACTTCTTGCCCGACATAACAGCCCTTGCGGAAATCGACGCCGTTCAGACGTTCGAACCCCATCTCAAGGATAAAGCTGTCAGGGGTCAGTTCGATTCCGCTTTCCGGTACACAGGCCGCCACGCGCACCGCGTCCCAATCGACGCCCGTATCGCCCGGTTGCCCGTCATAGCCGCGCCAACCCATCGCCGGGTCGCGCGGGTCGGCAAAGGCGCCCTCGGGTGCATCGCCCAAGCCTCGTGTCACCATGCGATCTGTCTCTTCGATCTCGACCGCAGAGCGCAGCTTGTACATGGTCAATGCCTGCGTCAGGCCCGGAGCCAATCCACTGTCCACGTCCAGCAGGATCGCATCACCCATTGGCACAAGAAAGAAATCCGCCCGGTACTTGCCCTGCGGTGTCAGCATCGCAGCGTAGACCAAACCCTGATCCAGCCGTTCGACATCATTTGTCACCAGCCCTTGCAGGAAATGCCGCGCGTCTGCGCCACTGATCTTGAGAACTGTCCGGTCGGTCATCTCTGCCTCTTGCATTGTGCCAGACAGAGATAACGGTCATCGCCGAAGGTACAAGGGGTCAGGCGGTGGCGGGCGCTCCAAGGATCTGCCGCGACAGGATGCGGTCCAACGACAGCGCACCTGCGCCTTTGATGACCAGTGTGAGAAGAATCAAAACCCAGAAGGCGCGTTGGTCAAGGATCACGCTGTCCGGAACCTTGTCGAACCATGCCCCTAGCGTTTCGATATGTGCGATCCCGCCATGGCCATAAAGGTCGGTCAGGGATTGTACGACAACGAACCCAATCATCCCAAGCGCAGCCAGACGCGTGAACAATCCAATCACGATCAGCAGGGGCAGGATGAATTCGGCCCATGTGCCTGCGACCACGACAGCCCAGTGAAAGACCCCAAGCTGCGACACATCATAGACGACCGCTTCCATCTGTTTGGGGAAGATCTGCGCGTAAGCGCCTGTGGACGGGATGAATATTCCAGTGATTCCGTCGCCCAGCTTGGTCATTGCCGAGGACCAGAAATACATCAGCAGCGTGGCCGCGAAAACGAACCTCGCCAACAGTGGGACCAGACCGCCAAACGAACGCTCAATTGAAGCAAAAACAGAAGAGTGAAGGGAAATCAGGCGGTCCATGTCAGTGGTCTTTCGAGTTGAAGAAGGTCAGTGTTTCAGGTGGCTTATCGCGTTGTTTGTCATCAGAAGATTAAGCAGCGGTTCAAGGTCGAAATCATCCCCACTCGCTTCGAGCGCGGCGCCAAAAGCAACGCCGTTTTGCAAGGCATGCAGCACATCCCCGGCACCCGGGCCAAGGATAAAGGGTTCCGGGTCGTATTCCGCGCGAAGGATGACAACGTCTTGTGCCGTACCCGACGGCTTGTCACCACCGCGCATCGTATAATGCCAGATCGACCCGATTGGCCAAGGTGATCGCAGCAGGATCATCGATGGCGCAAAGCAGAACGTGGTGGACAGCAGCGTTGCTTCGTCCAGAACCTGCAATTCTTTTACGTCAATTCCAGAGCTGTCGGCGGCGTGGTAGCTCCGGCGCATCGCCACGTCGATGCGGCCCACATCAGCAAGGTAGGGCAGGTGCTTGAGCTGTTCCAGAGAGGCCACGAATTCGGGCAGTTCCGCACCGTAATGCATCATCAAAGGAGAGGTCGGTGGCGATTGGCGCAGATAAGCGCGGGCGACATGATCGAAATTCTCTCGGCCGATCAGCCCCACCAGTGATGGAAAGCCTTCGGCCAGCGCCTCGCGTAGGGAAACCGTGACGTTGTTGCGATAGACGCCATAGCGTCGACCAGCAGGCTGGCTGCGACCGTCCTCCAGACCCTCAGGGATAGGAAGTGCCGGGTTCAATAACCCGCTGTGAAAGGCGGTTTGGTTTGTCATGCCAGCACGCGGGTCAGGGCCGATGCCGCGCGGCGGGCTTCGTCCGCAAGGATCGACCACTCTGGCACATCTGTGTCCCACTCGACCAGCAGGGG
Source organism: Paracoccaceae bacterium (assembly GCA_024742575.1). Taxonomy (GTDB): domain Bacteria; phylum Pseudomonadota; class Alphaproteobacteria; order Rhodobacterales; family Rhodobacteraceae; genus Marivita. The sequence goes on from JANSYF010000065.1 coordinate 8,095, forward strand.
CTTTGGTCCGGATTTGGCAAGTGTGTGGTCCAAAAGCGCCCAGACCGGATCTACAACCTCGCGGCCGTGACTGTCGATCAGCAAGGGGGCACCATGATCATCTTCGTCTTCGTCATGGCCGCCAAGATGAATTTCTCCAACGGCGTCAAGTGGGTAGGCATCGATATAGCCTTGCGGGGAATAATCGAGATTGGTTGCGGACACGAACACGTTGTTCACGTCCAAAAGCAGGCCACAACCCGTGCGGCGCACGATCTCGGTCAGGAAATCGGTTTCCGACCAGGTGCTTTCCGCAAAGGCCAAATAGGATGACGGGTTTTCCAGCAGCATTTGGCGGCCCAGCGTGGATTGCACTTCATCAATATGATCCGCCACGCGCGCCAAGGTGTCCGAGGTATAGGGCAGCGGTAGGAGGTCGTTCAAGAAATGGCTGTCATGCGTCGACCAAGCCAAGTGTTCGGAAAAGCTGGCGGGGTTAAGCCAGTCGCAGAGGTGCTTCAACCGGGCAAGATGGTCGGGATCAAGTTTGCCCTCACCGCCTATGGACAGACCTACGCCATGAACTGATATCGGGAAACGTTCGGCAAGCACGCGAAGCTGTGCAATCGGACGCCCACCATCACCCATGTAATTCTCGGCATGAACTTCAAGCCAGCCAACCGGCGACGCATCGCTCAGAATGTCCGAGAAATGCTGTGGCTTGTATCCTACGCCCGGCAAGTTGGGCAGATGAGGAAAAGCGTGCGAGGCGTCGGGCATGGGCGTGTGTCCTTGTGGTGCAAGCCGGGCAAACGCCCGGCCTGCGCTGTATCGTTTTGGGATGACCAAGCAGCGTTTGCTCGGTCCCCGGAAGTGGTTAACCCGGCAGATCGCGGTTCAGTTCTTCCAGCGAACCCATGCGTGCCGAGCCGTCTGCCATTGCGGGCAGCTCAATCTCAGCGCAGGTGCCCGAGTCGACAAGTGTCCACGCGTTGCCTTGGTAGTCAACGGTCGAGGTGCCGGCGCAGGTTGTACCCGGGCCTGCGGCGCAGTCGTTCTGGCCAGCAAGCGAAACGCCAAAGCACTTTTCTTTGGATTGTGCGGTGGCGGTTGTTGTGTGTGCCGCGAGGCTTGCTGCTACTGCACCAACGATCGCAACGGTTTTGAGAGTTTTCGACATGAGATGGTCCTTTTGATTACCTACGTGTTGAACTCGTTCGGCGTGGCGATTGCGCCGCCGATGAACCAACAATGCCCCGCGGCAGCCCTTTGCGCTATTCACGGCGATGTGTGTCACGTGCGCGTGACGTAGGGTGAGGATTTGGTCGAGTTTTTATCTTTTAATATCAGTAAAATACGAAAGGCCCCGTAACAAAACGGGGCCTTTTTGAAAGTTTCCAGCGCTGGAATGTTACAGAAGATCGGGCGGAGTCGCCTCTTTCCCGAGGCTGCTCACGATATCCGCCAGCGATGTTACAGTTGTTTGCTTCTCACCCAGCCGTCGTACGGTGACGGTACGCTCTTCAACCTCGCGGTGGCCGATAGCAAGAATCACCGGAACTTTGCCAACCGAGTGTTCGCGGACTTTGTAATTGATCTTTTCGTTGCGGATGTCCGCCTCAGCCCGGACGCCCATTTTGGTCAGAGCGGCGACCACTTCGTGCACGTAGTCATCAGCCTCAGACACGATCGACGCCACGACCACCTGACGCGGGGCCAGCCAGAAGGGCAGCTTGCCTGCATGTTCTTCGATCAGGATACCGATGAATCGCTCGAAACTGCCAAGGGTGGCGCGGTGAAGCATAACAGGACGATGTTTTGCCCCGTCTTGGCCGATATAAGTCGCATCAAGACGTTCAGGCAGAACAAAATCGACCTGATGCGTTCCGCATTGCCAGTCACGCCCGATTGCGTCGGTCAACACGAATTCCAGCTTTGGTCCATAAAACGCGCCTTCGCCGGGGTTCAGCTCGAACTCGCAACCTGCGGCAAGCGTGGCCGCTTTGAGGGCGGCTTCGGCGCGGTCCCAGACGTCGTCAGATCCTGCGCGCGTTTCGGGACGGTCCGAGAACTTGATCTTGAAGTCGGTGAAGCCAAGGTCACGGTAGATGGTGCTGAGAAAGTCGATAAAGCGTTTTGTTTCATCTTCGATCTGGTCCTCACTACAGAAAATATGGCCGTCATCCTGAGTAAACCCGCGCACGCGCATGATGCCGTGCAGGGCCCCAGAGGGCTCATATCTATTGCACGAACCGAATTCGGCCATACGCAATGGAAGATCGCGGTAAGATTTTAACCCTTGGTTAAAAATCTGGACGTGACAGGGACAATTCATCGGCTTCAGCGCGTTGATCGCTTTTTCACGCGCATGCTCTTCGTCGACTTCGACAATGAACATGTGGTCCTGGTACTTTTCCCAGTGGCCCGACGCTTCCCAAAGTTTGCGATCCACGACCTGAGGGGTGTTCACCTCGACATAGCCGCCTTTGTTCTGCTGCCGGCGCATATAGTCTTGGAGCATTGTGTAGATACGCCAGCCATTTGGATGCCAGAACACCTGACCGGGGGCCTCTTCCTGCATGTGAAAGAGATCCATTTCGCGGCCCAGCTTTCGGTGGTCGCGCTTTTCGGCCTCTTCGAGGAAGGTCAGATACTTCTTCAGATCGTCGCGGTTCTTGAACGCCACGCCGTAGATGCGCTGCAACATCGGACGGGTGTTGTCGCCAAGGAAATATGCGGCTGACACGTTCATCAGCTTGAACGCATCCGCAGGCACCTGCCCGGTGTGCTGGAGGTGCGGGCCCCGGCACAGATCCATCCAGTCGCCATGCCAATACATGCGAATGTCCTCGCCCTCGGGGATCTTGTCGAGGATTTCGACCTTATAGGGCTCGTTGTTGTCGGTGTAATACTGGCGCACCTGATCGCGGGTCCACAGTTCGGTGCGGACAGCATCGCGGGCGTTGATGATCTCTTTCATCCGCTTTTCGATGGCGCCAAGGTCTTCGGGCGTGAACGGTTCCTTACGGTCGAAATCGTAGAACCAGCCATTGTCGCGGACCGGGCCAATGGTGACTTTGACGTCGGGCCAGATCTCTTGCACGGCGCGCGCCATGATATGTGCAAGGTCATGCCGGATCAGTTCAAGCGCCGGTGCGTCGTCCTGGAGGGTGTTGATCGCGATCTGCGCGTCGCTTTGGATCGGCCACTGCAAATCCCAATGCGCGCCGTTCACGGTGGCAGAGATGGCTTTTTTCGACAGGGATTTGGAAATGCTCTCGGCGACCTCGGCAGGGGTTATACCTGCATCGTAATCGCGCGCATTGCCATCGGGGAAGGTCAGGGAAATCTGGCTCATTGGCACAGCTCCTCGTCAGTTTGGCGCCCACGGAACGCCCGGTTGCGGGTTATGTATCGTGCGCGGCTTTTGGCAGGGGGGCCGGAGTAGGTCAAGACGCGGATGGATCGAAATGATCCGCTGAGTCGGCTGTTTTCGACTTGGCCGCGAAAGATTCTTGCGCGGTATACCAATGTATTATTGGATGTTGTTTAAATTCAATGAGTTAGACATTCGTTTCCCTGTGGACGAAAGCGACCGAATTGCTATGTATAACGACATTCCACTATCGGAAACTTTTTGCGTCATACGACACGGGGGAGCAGGCGATGCCCAGCTACAACAAAAATTTCGAACTGACTGTCGAAGACATGGAACTGATCGAAGACGCGCTGCGGACCACGAAACGGTCGCTGAACACTGTGGTGATCGATCAGGATGCCGATCCGTTGCGTCCCTGTGAAAACACCCGCGAGGTTGATGCGTCGATGAAACGGATCAATGATCTGCTTGGGCGTTTGCACAATCAGAAGAACTTTTACCGCCCCAAAAGCGGCGCTTACATCGGTGGCTAAATGAAAGGTGCGTGCAAGCACGCACCCTACGCCTTGTCAGAACCGCGCGGCAAACACCGCGTAACCCATGATCAGGCAGCAGGCGCAGCCTGTGGTGAACAGCAATGGTCTCAGTGGCATCTTGGCAAAGCCCGAAATCATGCCGACCGCGTGGATCACACGCACCCAGAAGAACACGATTGCGGCCCAGTAGGTTAGGGCCGAAAACCCGTCGATCGCGTTCAGGATCAGCACCAGAACTGAAAACGGCAGCGCCTGTTCCAACAGGTTTAGGTGCGCGCGGTGTGCGCGGTGAACCCATGCCGGAAACTGCTCAAGCGGTGTGGGGCGCACAAACGGGTCTTCCGCGCCCGCAACCTCGGACTTGTTGACGCCAACAATGTAGGGAATCCACAACGACGCGGCGAGGATCATCAGACAGGTGAGGATGCCCAGCTCGGTGGGGAAGGTCTCCATCACGCGGCTCCCTTCATCGCGATACCCGTTTCCAGATACGACTTGAGCGATGCCGCCAGTCGCGCCCAGCCTTCGGCAAAGCCTTCCTGTCCCGGTGCCATGTCGTAATGTTCGATGGTCAGTTTGCAGGACTCACCTTGTGGTTCGATCAGGTAGACCATGTGGGATGCGGGGGCGTTTGGCCCCATGAAGAGCGGCTCGAACGTCATGGCAATGCGGGTCTTGGGGTCCATCTCGGTTGTGACCTGCCGCAGCATGGGATCGCCATCTGGTTTGATAAACTCGGTCACGTTGTCGGGTTTCGCGTCGCCGCGCACCTCGTTGCACATGAAATGATAGGCGGCCATCTGGTCGGCCTTGGTCAGCGCATCCCAAAGTGCATCTTGCGAGCAGCGGATGAAAGTCTGCATCATGAAATCGGGTTTTCCCATTTTGGTCTCTCTCTCCAATCGGGTTTTCAAATCGCTCATCATCTGCGCCTGGGGCCGCAGGAAGGGCGCGACCCATCGGTCGAGCATGTCCTGCAGGGGGAGGGCGTTCAGGTAGTGGTATTTGAACCGCCCCTGTTTGCGCGGGATAACAAGATGGGCATCTTCCAGAACCTTGAGGTGCTTCATCACGCCGAACCGGCTCATATCGAGCTGCTCTTCCAGTTCGCTGAGTGACTGCCCGTCCTTGCGCCGCAGACTGTCAAGCAGCGCACGGCGGGCGGGGTCGTTGAGGGCTTTGAAGATCATATCCATACTGAAGACTATATGTGATTTTTAAGTCACGTGACAATATGGTAACCTATCTACTTGCAGTTTTGTGCCAAGTCTCTGATCTCATGCGGGTTTTTCAGGTGTCGGGAACCATTCGCACGTTGGTGCGTTTCCATGCGGTCGTTCGCAGCCTCAGGAATCGCCCCATGACCCACCCCGTAACCGACGTCTATGAAGAGATCATAGGGGCGGATGAAGCGGTGCGGGACCGCGAGGCGCGCAACGGGTTGCGCCACATGGTCAGTCTGTCGATGACCAAAGTGGCGGACGGGCTAATCGACCCCAAACTGGTTTTGAGCTGGCTGGCTGGTGCTTTGGGTGCCCCTGCGGCGTTGACCGGGCTGCTGGTGCCAATCCGCGAGGCGGGGGCGCTGCTGCCGCAGATCGTGTTTGCGGGTTGGGTCCAATCCTTACAGCACCGCAAATGGGCTTGGGTGATTGGCTCTGCCGGGCAGGGGATCGCTGCGCTGGCCATCGTGTTCATTGCCCTGACCATGGAGGGCTTTGCTGCCGGGCTGGCGCTCTGTGCTGCATTGGCAGTGCTGGCGGTGGCACGTGCGGCCTGTTCGGTAAGTTACAAGGACATTCTGGGCAAGACGGTCGGGAAAACGCGCCGGGGTGCGGTGACGGGTGTGGCCGGGTCGGTGGCTGCTGTTGCGGTGATCGTGTTCGCCGGATTGCTGATGTCCGGACTGTTGCGTGATGTGATGCCGGTTGTGGTTGCGATCACGTTCGCAGCGGCCTTGTGGGGGGCGGCCTCAGTGGTGTTTTCGTGGTTGGAGGAAACGGCTTCGGAAGACACCGAAGACACATCGGTTGACTTCACACCGCTGAAGGAAGACCGCCAATTCCGGCTGTTCATCGCGGTGCGCGGGTTGTTGACGGTGACGGCGCTGGCCCCACCCTATTTCGTCCTGCTGGGGGGCGGGCAGTCCGCCTTGCAGGGCTTGGGCGCGTTGCTTCTGGCGTCGGCCGCGGCGGCGTTTGCGGGGTCCTATGTCTGGGGTCGCTTCTCCGACAAATCCTCGCGCAAGGTGCTGTTCCTGTCGGGGATGTTAGCCGCCGGGTTTGCCAAGCTGGCCGTTCTTGCGGAAATGAGCGGCTGGGCCGGGACAGCGTGGGTGATCCCGGTGATCCTGTTTTTCTTCATGCTGTCCTACCAGGGCGTGCGCTCGGCGCGGTCGGTCTATCTGGTGGACATGTCGCCCGAGGATGCACGGTCCTCCTATGCCGCCTTGGCGAACACGGCGATTGGTGTTCTGCTGCTGATCACCGGGGCGTTCGGCGGGCTGTTGGCACTGGCGGGACCGGTGGCGTCGCTCACTGGCTTTGCCATGCTGTCGCTGGCGGGTGGGCTGCTTGCCCTGCGGCTGGATGAGGTGGAAAACGGCTGACAGCTCTTGGGTTCCGGTGCGCTTTGCGTAAAGTCGCGCCAGACCGAAACGGAGGCAGGCATGACAGAAATCAAACATATCGACGGGCCGAATGGGCACAAATTGGCCTATGCCCGGACCGAGGGCGACGGGCCGGTGATCGTGTTTTTGTCGGGATATAAATCCGACATGGAAGGCACCAAGGCGGTGCATCTGGAGGCCTGGGCCAAATTGACCGGCCGCGCGTTTCTGCGGCTGGACTATTCAGGGCATGGCGTGTCGGGCGGCGTGTTCGAAGAAGGGTGCATCGGCGACTGGGCGCGGGATGCGCAGGCGGTGATCGAAGCAACTTGCGACGGACCCGTGGTGCTGGTCGGGTCAAGCATGGGTGGCTGGATTGCGTCGCTGCTGACGCAGCGCCTCAAGCATGTGGTGGGCTTTGTCGGCATCGCTGCTGCGCCTGATTTCACCGAGGACGGGTTCTGGGCGGGGTTTTCCGAAGAGGAACGGCGCAAGGTGATAGAGGACGGGCAGGTCGCGTTGCCGTCGGATTATGGTGATCCGTACATCGTCACGCGTCGTCTGATCGAAGACGGGCGCGCGAACCTTGTTCTACGCGCGCCGCTGCACATGCCCTATCCGGTGCGGCTGGTGCAGGGGACCGAGGACACCGCCGTGAGCCGCGAAACGGCGTTGCGGTTGCTTGATCACATCGAAAGTCCAGACCTGCGGCTGACGCTGGTCAAAGGCACCGATCACCGCTTTTCCGAACCTCAGAATCTGCGTCATATCGAAGACGCGATCTTGGAGGTGCTGGCCTGACTGCACGATTTTGCAATCGTGTGCAAAATTCACTTGAGAGGTCCGCACGCCCCGCTATGCTGATCCGGACACAGGATCTGGGGAGGCGGATATGGCCGAGTATCTCAAGCGGGGGAAACCCGAAACTGAACGCGCCGAAGACGATGCCAAGACCCGCGCGGTGGTCGAGGCAACGCTGGCCGACATCGAAGCGCGCGGTGACGCGGCGGTGCGCGATCTGGCGGCGAAGTTTGACAATTACACGCCCGAGAGTTTTCGCCTGACGCAAGGCGAGATTGACGCGCTGATTGCAGAGCTGTCACCTCGAGAGCTGGCGGATATCAAGTTTGCCCAAGAGCAGGTACGGAATTTCGCGCAGGCGCAGCGCGACTCGATGCTGAATATCGAAGTGGAAACAATGCCCGGCGTGATCCTTGGGCATAAGAACATCCCTGTGCAGTCGGTGGGCTGCTACGTGCCGGGCGGCAAATTCCCGATGGTGGCGTCGGCCCATATGTCGGTAGCGACGGCGTCAGTTGCGGGTGTGCCGCGCATTATCGCCTGCACTCCACCGTGGCAGGGCAAGCCGAACCCGGCAGTGATCGCTGCGATGCATCTGGGCGGGGCGCATGAGATTTACGTGTTGGGCGGTATTCAAGCCGTGGGCGCGATGGCGATTGGCACCGAAAGCATCGATCCGGTGCACATGCTGGTGGGGCCGGGCAACGCCTTTGTGGCCGAGGCGAAACGGCAGTTGTTTGGGCGTGTGGGCATTGATCTGTTCGCTGGCCCGACCGAGACCATGGCGATCGCCGACGACACAGTTGATGCAGAGATTTGCGCCACGGATCTGCTGGGGCAGGCGGAGCATGGGTACAACTCGCCTGCTGTTTTGGTGACGAATTCGCGCAAACTTGCGGAAGAGACATTGGCCGAGATTGACCGGCTGTTGGAGATCTTGCCGACGCGGGACACGGCGTCTGTGTCGTGGCGCGATTACGGCGAGGTGATCCTGTGCGCCGACCATGATGAGATGCTGGCTGTGGCCAATGACATCGCATCTGAACATGTGCAGGTTATGACCGACCGGGACGATTGGTATCTCGAAAACATGACGTGTTACGGTGCGCTTTTCCTTGGTGCGCGGACCAATGTCAGCAACGGCGACAAGGTGATCGGGACGAACCACACGCTGCCGACCAAGAAGGCGGGCCGCTATACCGGCGGGCTTTGGGTGGGCAAGTTCCTCAAGACCCATTCCTATCAGAAGATCACCACTGACGAGGCGGCGACGCTGATTGGGGAATATGGCTCGCGGCTTTGTATGCTCGAAGGGTTTGTCGGCCATGCCGAGCAGTGCAATGTGCGGGTGCGTCGCTATGGCGGGGTGAACGTGCCGTATGGCGAAGGCGCCCCCTATCGGGATGCGGCGGAGTGAATTGGGGCCGGGGACGTTGCATTGACGCATCGTTTGTTTCCGCAGGCGGAAACACTTGGGGGGCCAGCCCCCCAAACCCCCCGGCATATTTGGAAAAAGAAGAAGCAAGGGGGCCTCATGTCTGAGGTCGAGGACGCGAAGGCGGTGATGGCGCCGGTTTTTGCGGCGATGCGGGATTTCGA
>JANSYF010000020.1 GCA_024742575.1 Paracoccaceae bacterium
GGTTTGGGAGCCGTCCGGTAAATTTCGGACATCTTCGGTCGTCGGCGTTCGACCGTGACACAAACCGCCGCCCATAAGGGCAAGTTCAATTCCGCCCGGGCGCGGGCTAACCCGGCCTCCGCGCCGACGAAACTGTGAGGATGAAAACATGAGCGACGTCGCAGATCGCGTTAAGAAAATTGTTGTCGAGCACCTTGGTGTCGAAGAGGACAAAGTGGTTGAGAACGCGTCGTTCATCGACGACCTCGGCGCTGACAGCCTTGACACTGTTGAGCTGGTTATGGCTTTCGAAGAAGAGTTCGGCATCGAGATTCCGGATGATGCAGCCGAAACCATCCAAACTTTCGGCGACGCTGTGAAGTTCATCAAAGAAGCACAATAAGCGCTTCGAACTTTCGGATTTTTGGAAAACGCGCCCTGTTCAGGGCGCGTTTTTCTTTTGTGCTTTTTCCTCGACCTTCGCAGCATCCCAAAGCGCATCCATCTCGGCAAGATTGCTATCCTTGGGAGACCGCCCGTCGGCGGCCAGTGCGGCTTCGATGCTTTCGAAGCGTCGGGTGAATTTCGCGTTAGTGGCGCGCAGCGCCGCTTCGGGGTCCAGACCCATATGGCGACCTAGATTGACCATCACGAACAGCAGATCGCCGAATTCCTCGAACCGCTCGGCTTCGTCCTGCACCTCGCGCAGCTCTTGTGCTTCCTCAACAATCTTGTCCAAGACTTCGTCCGTGGATGGCCAGTCAAACCCGACTCGCGCCGCGCGGTTTTGCAGTTTAAGTGCACGGGTGAGGGCGGGCAGGCCTTTGGCGACACCGTCCAAAACTCCGGTTTCCTGCTTGCCCGCCCGTTCCGCCGCCTTGATCTTTTCCCAGTCCTGCACCTGCTGTTCAGCGGATTTGTCCCGGCTTTCATCTCCGAAAACATGCGGGTGACGGGCGACCATCTTTGCGCTGATGGCATTTGCCACATCGTCAAAGCTGAACATGCCCGCTTCTTCGGCCATCTGCGTGTGATAAACCGACTGGAGCAACAGATCGCCCAATTCGCCTTTTAACTCGTCCCACGCTTCGCGCTCGATGGCGTCCGCCACCTCATACGCCTCTTCGATCGTGTAGGGTGCAATCGACGCAAAATCCTGTTCGATGTCCCAAGGGCAGCCAGTCTCTGGGTCGCGCAGACGGCGCATGATCTCAAGCAACCGCGCCATCCCGCCTTTGGGATCATGGATCAAGTCATCGGACATTGCAGGACTCCGTGCTTCGGGATTAGATGCAGGGATGCGGCATGAGCGCGAAGGAGTCCACCCATGGCCATCATCAACAGGATCGGTGACTATGCCGAGGACATGAAGACATGGCGGCGGCACCTGCATATGCATCCGGAGCTGAGCCTTGATTGCCATCAAACAGCAGCCTTCGTTGTCGACAGGCTCAAGGAATTCGGTGTTGACGAAATTCATGAAGGCATTGCGCAATCAGGCGTCGTAGCGCTCATCCACGGGCAGGGCGACGGCCCGGTGACCGGCCTGCGGGCTGATATGGACGCGCTGCCGATGGATGAAACGACCGGTGCAGAGTGGGCCTCGACCATTCCTGGCAAGATGCACGCCTGCGGTCACGACGGTCACACGACGATGCTTCTGGGCGCAGCCCGATATCTGGCCGAGACCCGCAAGTTCAAAGGTACGGTCGCGCTAATCTTTCAACCAGCCGAAGAAACCGTCGGCGGCGGTCGCATGATGGTCGAAGAAGGCATGATGGATCGGTTCGACATTGAAGAGGTGTATGCCCTTCACACCGACCCGTTCGGCGAAGCAGGCGTGCTGCGCACTTGCCCCGGCCCGATCATGGCGGCGGTGGACGATTTCCACATAACGGTGCGCGGTGTTGGCGGTCATGCAGCCTATCCGGACTCGACCAAAGACCCTATGCCCTGTGCGCTTGCCATTGGTCAGGCGCTGCAAACCATTGTGTCGCGTAATGCCAACCCTCTGTTGTCGCTTGTCGTATCGCTGACGATGATCTCGGGTGGGTCTGCCACCAACATCATCCCGGAAACCGTCAAATTGTCGGGAACTGTGCGCAGCTTTGACCCGGACCTGCGGGATATGGTGGAACGCCGGGTGAGTGAAATAGCCCACGGCCAAGCATCCAGCTACGGCGTGAAGTGCAACGTGGATTACGTGCGCAACTACCCGGCCACCGTCAATCACGATGCGCAGACCGACTTTGCTGCTAAGGTCGCCACCGAGGTGGTTGGCGCGGCAAAGACGGTTACCGATTTGCTACCGGAAATGGGGGCGGAGGATTTTTCCTACATGCTCAACGCGCGTCCTGGTGCGTTTCTCTTTTTGGGGCAGGGGATTGGCCCGTCCTGCCACCACCCGGCATTCGATTTCAATGACGAGGTGGCGACCATTGGCGCGTCTTTTTTTGCCCGCCTGATCGAAACCCGGCACGGAGTGTGACCCATGGCGCTTGAAGACGCAAAAACTCAGATCGACCACGCCTTCACCCGCGACGACCTGAAAGGGGCTAGTTTCGAAAATGCCTTTGCCGGGGCCACGTCCTTTCTGCGGCGGCGCTACACCAAGGATTTGACGAATGTCGACATCGCCATCACCGGCGTGCCTTTCGATCAGGCGGTCACCCACCGCACCGGCACCCGTTTTGGCCCCCGTGCCATCCGCGAGGCGTCTAGCCTTCAGCCCTATGACAAACCCTATGGCTGGGACTACAACGTGCTAGAAGACTTCGCGATTGCCGATTACGGAGATCTGGCATTCGACTATGCCAAAACGGCTGAATTCCCCGAAACGCTAAAGACCCATATTGCTGGCATTTTGGCACAGGACACCGCGACGGTGACGCTTGGGGGGGATCACTACATCACCCTGCCAATTCTTGAGGCCTATGCCGAAAAATACGGGCCTCTGTCGCTACTCCAATTCGACGCCCATACCGACACATGGGCGGATGACGATATGGAACGGATCGACCACGGCACGTTTCTTTACAAAGCGGTCAAACTTGGTCTCGTGGACCCAAGCCGTTCGGTTCAGGTGGGAATCCGTACCGACAATCCCGACACGCTGGGTTTCAACATCATCGACGCGCGCGACATGCACCGCATTGGGCCCGAGGCGGTGGCGGAACAAATCTGTGAAATTCTCAAGGATTACCCGACCTACCTCACCTTTGACATTGATTGCCTTGATCCTGCCTTCGCCCCCGGCACCGGCACGCCTGTCTGGGGCGGGCCATCGACCGCCGATATCGCCGTGATCCTGCGGAATATCGCCGGGATTGAGCTGATGGGCGGGGATGTGGTTGAAGTCAGCCCCCCATTCGATACATCAGGGATCACAGCCGTGGCGGGTGCCCATGTCGCGACAGAGATTCTGTCTCTTTGGGGCTGGACTCGCAGAGCCTGAAGTTCAGTAAAAGTATTCAAGGGGCAGGTGCCCCATTGAGGCAAGGATAAGGACGTCGTGAAAGTGTTTTTCTGGGCGCTGGTCTTGATTGTTGTTGGCGGTTTGGCATGGATCAGACTGGCCCCGTCGGACCCTGCTGTCTGGCATGTCGATCCCAAGGTGACGGCGGATCAGGACCTCGCGGGCGGTGTTCGCCGTCGTATTCCGGCGCAGGACGGCACCTTTGCCGAACTGGACCGCATCATACTTGCCACGCCCCGCACCGAAGTGCTGGCCGGCAGCCCCGAAGAAGGCAAAGTGACCTATGTCACCCGGTCCCAGTGGATGGGCTTTCCCGACTACACCACCGTGATGAAGAACGAGGATGTGCTTGAACTCTTCGCGCGTCTGCGGTTCGGCCAGTCCGACATGGGGGTGAACAAGGCCCGCGTGGATAACTGGTTGGAGCGGTTGGGCGGATAGGCCTTGACCGGACTGCGCTGATGTCCGACAGAACCGCATGATCCCCGAAGACCGTCTGCACCAGATCACATCGCGTTTTGAATACCTTGAGGCCCAGATGGCCGAAGGGTCCGGCGATATTGCGGCCTTGGGCAAAGAGTATTCGGACCTGAGACCTGTCGTCGAACAGATCGCAGAATGGAAACAGGTCCGCGCCGACATCGCCGATGCCGAAGCGATGCTCGACGATCCAGAGATGCGCGAACTGGCGCAAGAGGAACTGCCCGACCTCAAGGCGCGCTTGCCCGAGGTTGAACACGCACTGCAATTGGCGCTTTTACCACGCGACAAAGCAGATGCACGACCTGCCATGCTTGAAATCCGTCCCGGCACAGGCGGCGAAGAGGCGGCACTCTTTGCGGGGGATCTTCTGCGCATGTACCAGCGCTATTCCGAAGCGCGGGGCTGGCGGTTCGAAATCATCGAAGAACAGTCGACCGAGATCGGCGGCATCAAAGAAGTCACCGCGCATATCACTGGTGATAACGTCTTTGCCCGTATGAAGTACGAATCCGGTGTCCATCGCGTTCAACGTGTGCCCGAAACTGAAAGCGGCGGTCGTATTCACACCTCAGCGGCAACCGTTGCGGTGCTGCCCGAAGCCGAAGATGTAGACATCCAGATCAACGCGAATGATCTACGCATCGACACGATGCGCAGTTCCGGTGCAGGCGGACAGCACGTCAACACCACCGATTCGGCGGTGCGCATCACCCATATTCCCAGCGGCATCGTTGTCACCAGCTCCGAGAAATCTCAGCACCGCAACCGCGAGATCGCGATGCAAGTGCTGCGCACGCGTCTTTTCGACATGGAGCGTCAAAAGGTCGACGCCGAACGTTCTGCCGATCGAAAAAGTCAGGTCGGGTCAGGTGACCGCTCAGAACGCATCCGAACCTATAACTTCCCGCAGGGGCGACTGACCGACCACCGCATCGGGCTAACACTGTATAAGCTCGACGCGGTGATGGCAGGCGATCTTGATGAAATCATCGATGCGCTTACCGCGGATGCGCAAGCCACGATGCTGGCAGAAATGACGTGACACACGATCCAAACGAGGCCTTGCAACAGGCCCGTCGCCAACTTGAGGTGGCAGGTTCCCCGAGCGCTGCACGCGATGCGCGCGCCTTGATGGATATCGTGCAAGGCGACTCCGCTGCGTGGGGTGCGCTAAGCGATGACCAGATGGCATATCTGCGCCGCTTGATCGAACGGCGTGCACAGCGTGAACCGATCAGCCACATTACTGGCAAGCGCGCTTTCTGGATGCATGAGTTTGAAGTCACACCAGATGTGCTGGATCCACGCCCGGATACCGAAACGCTTGTCGAAGCAGCACTGAAACAGCCGTTCGATACGGTTCTCGACCTTGGTACAGGTTCTGGCTGTATTGTGCTGTCGCTCTTGTACGAACGCCCGACTGCGCGGGGCACAGGCACAGATATCTCTGACGCGGCGCTGGCTGTTGCCAAACGTAATGCCGAACGGGTCGCGGTGGCAGATCGGGTATCGTGGGCGGTATCCGATTGGTTTTCTTCCGTGACCGGTACCTACGACCTAATCGTGTCAAACCCGCCCTACATCGCGCTCAATGAAATGGCAGGCCTTGCTCCAGAGCTTGACCACGAGCCGCGTATGGCGTTGACGGATGAACAGGACGGCCTGTCTGCCTATCGCGCAATCACCCGCGACGCTGTGCATTATCTGACGCCAAACGGTCGTTTGATGGTCGAAATTGGACCCACCCAAGCTTCTGCCGTATCCGAGTTGTTCAGTAAGGCTGGATTGGTCGCTCTGTCCGTTTATAAAGACCTTGATGGCCGTGATCGTGTTGTATGTGGCGCATTCCTGCCGCAAACCGAACCGTGATTGGTAAAATCCGAAGCTTTTGTCGCAAATTATGCTTGTAAGCGGCGGTTGGACATGATTACTCAAGGACATCACAGCGGTCGAGGCAGGTTTGCACCCCTCTCGCGTGGTCGTTAAGCCCTTACATGGATGCAATTGCACAAGACCCGCGCACAAAGCGCACACAGCAATCGCAAAAACAGCTGAAAGAAGGCTGGAAAGTTACAGATGCGTTCATCAAACAAACGTTCGCGGAATAAGAATAACCGCAACCGCCCGAACTCTGTCGGAAATGTCGTAAACCGTGTGTTCGACAGCTCTGGCCCCGAAGGCAAGGTGCGCGGTACGCCGCAACAGATTATTGACAAGTACAACCAGCTCGCACGCGATGCCCAGCTCAGCAATGACCGGGTGAACGCGGAAAACTTCCAACAGCATGCGGAACATTATATGCGCCTGCTAAGTGAGGCGCAGCGCGAACAAGATGCGCGTCGCGAACAGCAAGAGCGTGAAAATCGGGACCGTCAGGCGCAACGCGATGCCGAACGCCCGCAGCGCCAAGAACAGGACAACAATAATGCGCCGCAGCCGGCTCATGATCCTGCCGCTGCCCCGCAACCGGATGTGATCGACTCGTCCGACAATAGCTCCGACAGCGGTCTTGTGGAAACCCCCGAAGCCAAGGCCGAGGAAAAGCCCAAGAAACCGCGCGCGCCACGCAAGCCGCGCAAAAAGCCAGAGCCCAAGGCGGAACAACCCACCGCAGAGCAGGCCACGCCAGACGCTGCTGAATAAACGAAAAAGCCGGGGCATTCCCCGGCTTTTGCCGTTTCTGACCCATTAGGCCAATTGGCGGGCCAACGCGCAGAACGCTTCGATCGACACCCGTTCGGCGCGCTCGGTTGGGGGAATGCCGACCGCATTCAGATGATCCTCGATATCTGGCGCCAGTCCCTTAAGCGATGCACGCAGCATCTTGCGGCGTTGGTTGAACCCAGCCGCCACGACACGCTCCAGTATCTTTGGCTCAGCTTCGAACCGGGGCGCGGGCAGGGCGCGCAGATGCACCACGGCAGAACTGACCTTGGGCGGTGGGCTAAAGGCCTCGGGCGGCAGATGCATCGCGATATGCGCATCACAGCGCCACTGCGCCAGCACCGCCAGCCGGCCGTAAGCCTTGTCGCCCGGCTTGGCGACAATCCGCTGTGCAACCTCTTTCTGAAACATCAGCGTCAGGCTTGACCACACCGGCGGCCACACCGCAGGGGTGAGCCAACGTACCAGCAATTCGGTGCCGACATTGTAGGGCAGGTTGGCACAGATCGCGATTGGCGGTGTCAGATGCGCCAACGCGTCAACCTCCAGGGCATCCCCCTCGATCACCTCAAGTCGCCCCGGATAAACCGCGGCAATCTCGGCCAGCGCGGGCAGGCAGCGCGCGTCCTTTTCCACCGCTAGCACTTTGCGTGCGCCCTCGACCAGCAGACCGCGCGTCAACCCACCGGGCCCGGGGCCAACTTCCAGCACATCTGTCCCGCTCAGATCGCCCGCCTGCCGCGCAATCTTGGCGGTCAGGTTTAAATCCAGCAGAAAGTTCTGCCCCAGCGCCTTTTTCGCGCTCAGTTCATGTGTCGCGATCACCTCGCGCAGCGGTGGTAGGGAATCAATCGCGGGCATGGCATCCTCCGCTTAAGGCACGCGGCCCGTGCTTCTTCTTTTTCAAAATATGCAAATATTGTCCCATCCAACTGATCCGCCGTCAGGGCGATGCGGTCGCCAACCGCCAAGCCATACGCAGCGCCTCAATTGTCGAGGTCGGATTGGCCCGTCCGGTCCCGGCGATGTCGAACGCCGTGCCGTGATCAGGCGAGGTGCGTATGATCGGCAAGCCCAGCGTGACGTTAACACCCCGGTCGAAATCCAGCGTCTTGATCGGGATCAGCGCTTGATCGTGATACATACAGATCGCAGCGTCATACCCCGCGCGGGCCGCAGCGTGAAACATGGTGTCGGCTGACAACGGCCCGGCAATGGTCATACCTTCGGCCTGCAACCGCTTCAGCACAGGCGTGATCACGTCGATTTCTTCGCGCCCCATGCGTCCACCTTCGCCTGCATGCGGGTTAAGGCCTGCCACCGCGAGCCGGGGTTGTGTGATCCCGAATTGGGATACAAGCGCGTCATGCGTAATGCGGATGCGGGTCTCCAGCAGCTCGGGCGTCAGCGCGAGCTTAACCTCTGACAGCGGGATATGGATCGTCACCGGCACCACACGCAATTGTGGCCCGGCCAACATCATCACAACGTCGCTGGTGTCGCACAGATGGGCCAGAAACTCGGTATGGCCGGGAAACCCAAAACCTGCGCCCTCCTGAAGCGCCTGTTTGTGAATTGGTAGGGTGCAGATGCCGCCCACCTTGCCGGACGACGCCAACGCCACGGCGCGTTCTATCACGGCGACCACACCCTTGGCCTGTGCCGGGTGCGGTTGGCCGGGGGTGCGCGGTCCGTCGAACCGATGCGGCAGAACGGGCAGGGCGGTGCCATGCACTGACACTTCGTCGGGGGCGGCAATCTCGACCCAGTCGGTCCCGTCTGGCAGATGTGCCGGGTCGCCAATCAGGAAAAACGGCACCTCACCACGCAGCGCGTCCCAAGCGATCGCGGCAAGCTCGGGGCCGATCCCGGCTGGCTCCCCGATGGTCAGGGCAATCGGCGCTGCACTCATTGCGTGACGATGCGGGCGTCGGAACGCAATTGCGCCAGATAGCTTTCGGCCAGCGAATTAAGCCGCTGATTGCGCAGGCCCAATGCGAACTGGTCGCGGTCTACGTCGTCGTTCACTTCTGCGGTGCGCCCGCACAGCATCAGGAACACCAGCGTTTGACCGTTCGACCGGGTTAGCGCTGTGGACACTTCGCCGGGATCAAGCTTGGACAGCTCGAAGGCGATATCGGTGGGGATGTCGGCAGGCGGCAATGCCTGACGCTCCAGCATCTCTTCCGGCTTGCCCTTGGCAACGCCGTAAAGATCGTCGCAACGGTCCACTTGGCTGGCCAGCACCCGTGCCTGCGCCAGCGTCGCGTCCGAGCGACCTCCGGGTAGGTAATAGGCGGCGTATTCAATGGCCGAAAAGGTCGGTGGGGTAAAGCCAGTCTCCTCAACACCGCGCAGCTGGAACAGCGCCACCGCGTTGGGGATCGGAATTGGAGCGGTCACTTCGCCCGGTGCCAAAGCCAGCACAAGCGGGCGCAGAACTGGCGGCAGGTCTTCCAGGTTCTGCCAAGGCAAACGTCCCCCGGCACCGCGCGTGGCGGTTGCGGAAAACTGCCGTGCCTGCGACGAGAACTCGGCCTCCGAGGTGATCTCGCTGATCCGTTCTGCCCGTTCCATGACGGATTCGGCTTGGGGCGGCGGGGCGGGCATGATGATTTCCGACAGAAGCACCCGCACCGATGATCCACCTGATGCGCCAAGTGCGCGGTCGATCTCGGCTTCCGACAGGTTCACCCGCCCGGCAAACCGCGCCTGAACCAGCAACCGCCAGCTAAGACCTGCCCGTACGAAATCGCGGAAGGTTTGGGCAGATACGCCATTCCCTTCAAGCGCCTGAATGAACTCGTCCCGGCTCAGGTTTGCCCGAGCGGCGAATTCGGTCATACCATCCAGCACTTCCTCAGGTGATGGCAGGATTCCCGCTGCTTCGGCGGCCTGCAAGCGCAAACGATCATCGATTAACTGCTCGCGCGCCAACTCCTTGGTATTGCCCGGAGCGCGCAGCACGGTCAGCATTCTCTCGCGCTGCTCTAACTCGAAAGCAGTCACCACGCTGTCATTGATGCGAATGACAGGTGCAAAAAGGTTCTGAGCGTCGACGGATATGGGGCCGATAGCGAATAAGATGCCAAGGGCGAGCGCACTCAGTTTGCGGATGGGCGTGTTCAGTAGCTGCATGAACGGCGGTACTCCTTGCCACTGCCGCCTGTGCTGAAGCCTGTCAGCGCGACGGTCAGGCCGAAATCTGTAGATGGTTCAAGGTTAGTGGAAGAGGCAAAGCTGCGCGAGACCGAAAAGTCCACCGCGACACATTCGTTGCGGTATTCCGCACCAACCCCTGCGTTCAAGAACTGCCCCTCGGCGATATCGTATCGCGTAGACCCTGTTGCGGTCCAATTGCGGTCGATGTTGTAGCGTCCACTGACACGCCACTGCGATTGCGCGTCGTCTCGATCCTCAAGCGGGTCCGTTGTCAAAAGGATATAGGACGCGCCCAGCGTATACTTGTCCCGAGTGACATTGGCCCGCATTTCAGCTTTGGTGAACCGGGTCTCGTTGGTGTCGTAAAGCCCGCGCGCCAAAAGCTGTAGGCCATTTTGATGGGAAAACTGTCCAGCGACCAGCCAATCGGACGCAGAACTGTCCTGCCCCGACGATCTTGAAAAAGCCGAGTCTTCTTCGTCGCGCCATACCCGCCCCAAGACAAGCGAAGCACGCCAACCCTCAGGGTCCTGACGCATCCAGCGTAGGGCTGCGGCACCGATAAGGCCGCGCTCTCTGCGGTCCGCTGCAGGAAAGCGGGATAGGGACAAAAGGTTCCCCTGATCGAATTCCGTACGGGTGCTTTCGTCGTTGGGCACGCCGGATCGTTCACCGCCGACCCAACCAACCTGCGCAATAGGTTCAATCAAAACCCGTGCTCCGGTGGATGTTTGCTTTATGAATGGCCAGCGCAGTTCAACAGACGCAGCAGGCGTGATTTCGGTGTAGTCGCCTTCGGATAGGGCGTCCTGTTTGACGATGAAATGGTCCACCCAAAGCTGCGCCAAAGCACCCGCTTGCAGTCCGCCCGGCAAGGTCCAACGGTCGCGCCAACTCAGATCCAGATTGGCACGGGCCACATCGCGCCCATCCACCACGTTATCCTCATCTGTGCCATCAATATCTGTGTCCGAGTAGCGGTAATGACCGTGAAGCTGGAACCCCAAGCGGGCTTCGCCGCCGATGGATTTGGGAAAGTACCGTCTATTGTACCGCAGATCTGCGATGATCGTTGGTTGTGTTGCGTTGTTTTCTCCGTCGGTAAGGCTTTCGTAATGGATCAGACCAAGTGAAAAGAAACTGTCGCGTTGCGTGCGGGCTAGGGTCAGCGCGCTGTCGAGGCGGTCTTTTTTGAAGTCGCTGTTGTAATCGTTGAGGTAGGCATCGTCGCTGACCGCTTCGATGTCAAAGGACAGACGGAAATTCCGGGGCAAGGCAAACGCCCCTTCGGCGAATAGCAGGCCACGTGCCGTTTCATCGTTCAAGTTGTCCCGGCTTAGTGCGCCGTTCACGGTGATGTTGCCGTTATGGAACGCCTGCCGATAGCGTAATTCCAAAGTCCGTGTGATCGGAGACACATAAGGAGTCAGTGTCAGGTCGGCATGGTCTCCGATTGGGATGAAATACGGCAGCTTGATACCGAACCCAAGCAAGGTTGATGTCTTAAGTTCCGGAATCAGAAAGCCGCGCGCGCGGTCAAGCGTCGGGTCCGGTAGACGCATGCGGGGAATGTAGAAGACGGGAACGCCCATGATCCGAAGCTGTGCATCATCAAAATAGATTTGGCGTTCTTCTGCATCATGCACCACGCGGCTTGCCCGGATGGCCCAAAGCGGGGGGCGGTCGCTGCCGCAAACTTGGCATGAGGTCGCGGCCACTTGACTCATGGCAGTGTACCGCCCCTGAACCCGTGCTGCCCGAGCAGAGGCGATCTGAAGCTGTTCGTCGAGAACGAAGCGCGCGCTTTCCAGCAGCCCGTTCTGAAATCCTTGATCAAGTTCTGCCTGTGACGCCGTCAGTATGTCGCCGTTGGGTTGCGTGATCCGGATTGGGCCCTGTATCTCAAGCGTATTGGCCGCGCGATTGTAGATGATAGAAGTCGCCGTCAGGCGGGCACCATCATGCAGCGCTTCGACATTGCCGGTCGCCACCAAGGTTTCGCCACCCCGTTCCACCAGAACCTGATCCGCCAACAGCATCACGTCGCCTGATTGCGCCTGCAGCGGGGCCGACCAAAGCATAGCCGAAAGCAGTAGGGCCAATGCGGATCGCATCATCACCCGTCCTCCCGATGCAGGATCAATCCCAGCGCCAAAAGCACCGACGCAATCGGTGGCACCCACGCGGCGGCAAGCGGGTTCAATTGACCGTTCTCACCTAGAATTTGCGCGAAGTTACGCACATAATATAATGAAAAACCAAGCATAACAGCCGATAAAACCGCAATCCCTGTGCCGCCCATTCTGCTATGGCGCATTGTGAATGCGGCTCCGATCAGCACCATCGAAATCAGAAACACGGGCCGCGCAAGTTCCATCTGTAGCCACACCGCATGACGCCGCGCTGAAAAGCCTGCATCCTCCAAATCAGTGATGAATCCCTGCAACTCCCAAACCGAGATCGCCGAAGGCCGTCCGAACCGGTCCTTGATACTGTCCTCTGTCAGCGTTGATGCGACAATCAGTTCGTCATGCCATACCGAGTTGGTTTCCGGGTTCACCCCAGCGACAAGCGGCCAGACCTTTGCTTCCCGCAATGTCCAAGCTCCATCGTCAAGCTCCGCCTCAGCCGCCTCGATCCTTCGAACCGGGCCGCCGCCTTCGGCATATGCCACAAACATCACGTCATACAGCACGGTTCCGTTCGCATTGGCCCGCGCCGCCCGGATCACTGTCTGCCCGCGCGGGTCCGACTGGCGCAGCCACAGCCCTTCGGCCCCAATAGACAACGCGGATGCGCCACCATTGCGATAGGTTTCGCGCAGGTCGGAATAAGCTTTGGACGTTGCTGCCACGATTGGGTTGCCCATCGCCACCGCCAGCCCACCAACCACCATTGCGACCATGATGGGCCCCACCAGTGCCGTGAGGCCAGATCGCCCCGCCGCCCGCGCCACCACCAGTTCTGACGACCGTGCCAATGCCACAAAAAGCGCGATAGAGGACAGGATCATCACTAGAGGTAGAATTTGGTACATCCCTTCGGGTGTGTTCAGCAGCGTCAGCTTCATCACCTCACCAAAACTGACTGAATTATCCAACCGCCGGATCTGTTCAACTAGGTCCAGAAGGACTTGGAATAAAAAGAAAATCCCAAATATCGCAAGAAACGTCCAAAGGAAGCGGCGCGCAAAATACAGGTGTAGTGTCATGCCGCCACCTCCGTCGCCCTACCGTTGCGCGATTTCCGGAACGGGCGTGACGCCAGATGCAAAACACCGACGGCCATGCCAAATCCCACAATCGAAGGAAGATAGATCAACGGCCACAGTGAGGCGTTGTTTCGCGTGGGGTCCGTGACCGCGCTTTCCACCAGTTTGATGACAACCAACAGGAAAATCGCCACCACAATCTGTCGCCCGACGCCAAAGCGGCTGAAACTGCCAGTCAACAAAGTGGAAAACCCGATCAGCGCTGCAACCAAACCAAGCAATGCCTGTTGGAACCGGCCATGCAGTTCTTCGTTGATCCGCGCCATGGGAACATCGGTCAATTCTGCCATCGCCTCTGGCTGAGTCAGCAAATCCCACGTCGACAAATGCTTGGGCCGTAGGTTCATGTTTTGATTTTGAACGATCAGGTTGCTGATATCATATGTGAAATCTTGAAATAGCGTGGTCGAAAGGGTGCGGTTTTCGGGACGTAACGTCTGCGCGAGTCCGCTCACCATCACAAGGCGAGGGCCTTCTTCAGCTTGCACCACATAAGCGCGTTCGGCAGTGTAAGTGACTTCGCGGTCGTCCTGACGGCGGTCTGACAGGTAAACGTCGCGCAATTCGCCCTCAGGGGTAATCTCACGGATGAAAAAGGTTACGCCGGGGCCGGGATGCAGAAACGTGCCTTCGCGCAGCAGTCGCGCGCTGACCGATCCAGATATATCGACCTCGCGTTGTTTAAGCTGCTCAACTGATGCCGGAACAAGGAAATGGGTCAGAACTGACATCATCAAGGCAACGATCAATCCAAATAGCGCAACAGGTCGAACCAACCGCCACGGGCTGTATCCGGTCGCTTGCACCACGGTCAGTTCGGAATCGCCCATCAGCCGGTTGGTGACGTAGACGGCGGCGGCAAATGACGCCATCGGCAACACCAACGCAATCACGCCGGGCAGACTAAGTGCGGTAAACTCAAGGAAAACCCCTGCCGAATGGCCGTCAGCGATCAGTCGGTCAAACAGCACCACGGCACGGTTCACCCAATAGACAGCGACCAGCACAAGCGCGAAGAACCCAAAGAGGACCATGAGTTGCGACAGCATATACCTGTCGAATCTTGGCACGGCGAACCCCTTCACACGACATAGAGTGGGCCGGGATGGCCCATACTCTAGGGTTTGAGGTAAAACCCGCCTCTGGTCAACCGCGCGCACGGGCGCTACCCCTATATCCAAACCAACTTACGGAGCAGAAAATGGCGGAACTTCGCGCACTCGCATTTGTGCCAGTCGATATCGACGCTTTGGCGACCGCGGAAGGCCGGATTGCGGTCTTCATCACACCCGATCTCAAGTTAAGCGCTGGGGCACGGCGGTTGAACCGGCTCACCAAAGGCGCGCTGGCACGCGCGACCGGGTCCGATGCGTGGGACAAGATGTCAGAAGGCAAGGCCATGACGCTGGCATGGCCAGCGGGCTTACAGGCCGAAGCGGTTGATCTGGTCAAACTGTCTCGCCGTCCCGCGCCCGAATTGGCGCGAAAAGCAGGGGCCGCATTGGCTGTTGCAGCAGGTTCTTCCACGATGACGGTGCTGGCCGAAGGCACCGCGCGGCCAGAAGAGGTTGCGTTGGGCGTCGCCCTGCGTGGTTACGGCTTTGACGATCACAAAACCAAAAAAGGCGACCCCTTTGGTACGGCCACTTTTATGTGCAACAGACCCGAAGAGGCCGAAGCGGCCGCTGCCCCGCGCATCGCCGTGGCCGAAGGTGTGCATTTCACCCGCGATCTCGTGAATGAACCTGCCAACGTGCTCACGACCACTGAATTTGCCAAGCGGCTGGAAGCCCTGCGCGATCTGGGGGTCGAGGTCGAGGTGCTGGAAGAAAAGGCGCTCGAAAAGCTGGGCATGCGCGCGCTGCTTTGCGTCGGCCAAGGGTCGGAAAGCCCGTCCAAAGTGGTTATCATGCGCTGGAAAGGCGGCCCCAAGGGCGACGCGCCTCTGGCGCTGATCGGCAAAGGTGTGGTGTTCGACACCGGCGGCATCTCTCTCAAGCCCGCAGGTGGCATGGAAGACATGACCATGGATATGGGCGGCGCAGGTGTGGTTGCGGGCGTCATGCATGCGGTGGCCAAGCGTAAGGCCAAGGCTAATGTCGTCGGCATGGTGGGACTCGTGGAAAACATGCCGTCGGGCAACGCTGTGCGCCCCGGTGACGTGGTCGCCTCCATGAAGGGTGACACGATTGAAGTGGTGAACACCGATGCCGAAGGCCGTCTGGTTCTATGCGATGTCATGTGGCACGCGCAAGAAACGGAAAAACCCGCCGCTATGATCGATCTCGCCACACTGACAGGAGCTTGCATCATCGCCTTGGGGCATGAAAAAGCAGCCGTCTATTCAAACGACGAACCGCTGGTCAACGCGTTCCTAAAGTCCGCAGAGACCGAGAAAGAAGGCGCGTGGCGGATGCCTTTGGCGCAGGCCTATGACGACCTGCTGAAATCCCCCGTGGCTGACATGAAGAATATCGGCGGTCGTCCAGCGGGGTCCGTGACCGCAGCGCAGTTCCTCAAGCGGTTCGTCAAGGACGATATGCCGTGGATTCACCTCGACATCGCGGGTGTGGCGCATGTGAAATCCGATCTCGACCTGTCGCCCAAAGGCGCAACGGGTTGGGGCGTGCGGGCGCTGGACCGATTGATCGCGGACAAGTTCGAGGCGCAGGACTGATCCCATGGGCGCGGCCTATTTCTACCACCTGACGCAAAAGCCGCTCGAGGCGACCTTGCCCATGCTTCTGGGCAAGGCGCTGGGTGCTGGTTGGCGCGTGGCGGTGCGCGGGACAGATGCCGCGCGGATGGACTGGTTGGACCAAAAACTGTGGCTGGGACCAGAAGAGGGGTTCTTGCCGCACGGCCGCGCCGGTGGACCGCATGACGCAGCACAGCCCGTGTTGCTCACCGTGGAGACAGAGGCGGCAAATGATCCGCAATGTGTCATGACCGTAGACGGGGCCGAGATCGCGCCAGACGAGGTACAGCAGTTGGAACGGGTTTGTATCCTTTTCGATGGGAATGATCCCGCAGCCGTGGATTTGGCACGCAGTCAATGGCGCAGCCTGACTGGTGCGGGATGTGCGGCGCAATACTGGTCAGAAGAATCGGGGCGTTGGGAAAAGAAGGCTGAGGCTTGATTTTTGACGGGTTAACAAAAGGTTAAACGGTCAAAGGGATTGACCCATTGTTTCGCGCGCGAAACATTGGGTCCGCTCCGGCCCTATTCGCGGTGCCCCATTGTGAGCCTTGACGCTTTGGCCTACGCTTCGCCCTAAACCTGACCTTGAGGGAGGAGAGCAGGCCATGAGCAAGAGCTTCGACATGATCGTGATCGGCGCAGGCCCCGGTGGCTATGTTGCCGCCATCCGAGGCGCACAGCTTGGGTTGAGCGTTGCGATTGTCGAACGCGAGCATCTGGGCGGCATTTGTCTGAACTGGGGCTGTATTCCGACCAAAGCCATGCTGCGCACGTCCGAAGTGTTTCACCTCATGCACCGCGCTAAGGAGTTTGGGCTCAAGGCCGACGGCATCGGTTACGATCTGGACGCCGTTGTCAAACGCTCGCGCGGGATTGCGAAGCAGTTGAACTCCGGGGTTGGGCATCTTTTGAAGAAGAACAAGGTCACCGTTGTAATGGGCGAGGCGACGATCCCCGCCAAGGGCCAGGTGCAGGTCAAGACCGACAAGGGGGTTGAAGACCTGACCGCGAAAAATATCGTCATCGCCACCGGCGCCCGTGCACGGGAACTGCCGGGGCTCGAGGCGGATGGCGACCTAGTTTGGACCTACAAACACGCTCTGGTTCCGGACCGGATGCCCAAAAAGCTTTTGGTCATAGGTTCGGGCGCGATCGGTATCGAATTCGCCAGCTTCTATAACACGCTTGGTGCCGACACGACCGTTGTTGAAGTGATGGACCGCATCCTGCCTGTCGAAGATGCCGAGATCAGCAGTTTCGCAAAGAAACAGTTTGAAAAGCAGGGCATGACCCTTCGCGAACAGGCCATGGTCAAACAATTGGATCGCGCCAAAGGCAAAGTGACCGCACATATCGAACAGGGTGGAAAGGTCACCAAGGAAGAGTTCGACACGGTGATTTCTGCCGTGGGCATCGTTGGCAATACCGAAGGATTGGGGCTTGAGTCGTTAGGGGTAAAGGTCGACCGCACCCATGTCGTGACTGACCCGCACTGCCGCACCGGCGTCGACGGCATCTATGCTATTGGCGACATCGCCGGTGCGCCTTGGCTTGCACACAAAGCCAGCCATGAGGGTGTTATGGTGGCCGAACTGATCGCAGGCGGCCATCCGCACGCGGTTGAACCAGACAGCATCGCGGGCTGCACCTATTGCCAGCCGCAGGTTGCCAGCGTGGGTCTGACCGAGGCGCAGGCCAAGGAAAAGGGCTTTGACGTCAAAGTCGGCCGCTTCCCGTTCATCGGCAATGGCAAAGCGATTGCACTCGGGGAACCCGAGGGAATGATCAAGACGGTGTTCGATGCAAAAACCGGCGCGCTCTTGGGGGCGCATATGGTGGGCGCGGAAGTGACCGAGTTGATCCAGGGCTATGTGGTCGGACGGCAATTGGAGACCACCGAGGAAGACCTGATGCAGACGGTTTTCCCGCATCCGACCCTGTCTGAGATGATGCATGAGGCTGTGCTGGATGCCTGGGGACGGGCGATTCACTACTAGGGCGGGGTTCACAGGATTTTCGTACGAAAATCCTGCCGGGGCAGATTATTCGCACGAATAATCTGTCATGCCGTCAGACGTGCTGTCCGCCGTTCACTTCGATCTCGGTGCCGGTGACATACCCACTTTGGCCCGAGCACAGGAAATAGATCACATCTGCCACTTCGGACGGTTGGCCCAGCCGCCGCATCGGCAGTTTCTCGACAATCTTGTCGGTGCCTTTGCTGAGGATACTGGTCTCGACCTCGCCCGGTGCAATCGCATTCACGCGGACGCCCAAGGGCCCGAAATCATGCGCCATTTCCCGTGTTAATGCAGCGAGCGCTGCTTTCGACGTGGCATAGGCCGCCCCAGCAAACGGATGCACGCGCGCCCCGGCAATGGAGGTGACATTGACGATTGCGCCTTGCGCCGCAGCCAGTTCATCCTTGAGCCCGCGTCCCAGCACGACAGAGGCAAAGAAGTTGACATGAAACACTTTCCCCCAATCGCGAAGATCGGTGTCGAGCGTGCTGAGGCGTTCCCCCTCGGGGCCTTTCGGGGAAATGCCCGCATTGTTCACAAGCGCATCCAAACGCCCGCCATCAAGGCGTTCCTTGACGATACGCACTGCTTCCATTGTCTGTTGCGGATCGGCGAGATCAACTTGGATGTGGTTGCGTTCACCGCCGGGCCAGGGGCATTCGGACGAAAAGGCCTGTCGCGAGCAACTGATCACGCGCCAGCCTTCTGCAGCGAATTTCTTGACAGTGGCATGGCCGATGCCGCGGCTGGCGCCGGTGAGCAGCAGGGTGCGTTGGTGCGGTGTGTCTGACATGAGTGTACCCTAGGGGATGTTGTGCTGCGGCGCGAGGACCAAAGCGTGTCAGTCCTTTGCCGCAAAGAATGCCGCTACTTTGGGCTGGAGCCATGCCCAGATTTTTGGCGCACCGTGGTTGATCTTGGGGCCGATATGGGTGGCAAATCGGTCATACGTTACATTGTAGTCGATCCAAGAGCCGCCGCCTGACGCAAGGTTCTGCATGGGCGGCTGCATCCGGTCGATGGATTTGGCGAACCGCGCTTCGGGTGTTGCGTTGGCTTCGAATTCTTCCCAGATCGCCCGAAAGTTCTGGGCCTGGTCATCGGGCAACAGACCAAAAAGCCGGTCGGCTGCTGCTTGTTCGCTGAGTGCCAGCGCTTCGGCATCATGATCGCCGAACACGGGCGCGTCTCCCGCGTCGATTTCGACGATGTCGTGCAGCAAGAGCATCTTGATGATCTTGCCGGTATCAAGCTGATCGTCCGAATGTTCGGTTAACACCAAGGCATAGAGCGCGATATGCCATGAGTGTTCAGCACTGTTTTCCATCCGCGAGCCGTCGCAGAGCGTGGTTGCGCGCAAAACGGATTTCAGGCGATCCACTTCGGTCAGGAACGCCATTTGTTGGTCCAGACGGGACATGAAACCTCTGTTAGGAGCAATGGAGCGGACGCTCAGCGTCCGAAGTTTTCGTCTTTCTTTTGTCCTTCGATCCGCGCCCGGATAAAGGCGCGGGCCTTGCGTTCGGCCATTCTGACGCGAATCGCGGTTAGAAACGCCTCTTCCAGAGTAGTCGATGCGGCGCCAAGCTGTGCTGCGACCTCCATGAAGAAACGGTCGTCGTCGAGATGCTTCATGGCTTTAAGTGTGTCGTCGGCAAGCTTTTCAGCAAGCTCTTGTACCATCGACATGGGGGGTATCCTTAACGACTGCTTTCGGTGAGGCGACGCTTCACGTAGCCGGTCACATGGTCGATCATCGTGTCCATGTGCGGTTCTTTGAAGAAATGGTCGGCGCCTTCGATTTCAGTGTGGGTTACGGTGATGCCTTTTTGCTCGGACAGTTTGCTGACCAGCGACGTCGTGTCGGCGGGCGGTGCAACCCGGTCGCCGGTTCCGTTGATGATCAGACCAGAGGACGGGCAGGGGGCGAGGAACGAAAAGTCATACATGTTCGCGGGTGGTGACACCGAGATGAAGCCTGTGATTTCAGGCCGGCGCATCAAAAGCTGCATGCCGATCCAAGCGCCAAAGCTGAAGCCAGCGACCCAACAATGCTTGGAATTGTTATTCATCGATTGCAGGTAGTCGAGCGCTGAGGCGGCATCGCTGAGTTCGCCTATGCCTTGGTCATATTCGCCCTGGCTGCGCCCGACGCCACGGAAGTTAAAGCGCAGCACTGTAAAGCCCATGTTGTAAAAGGCGTAATGCAGGTTGTAGACCACCTTGTTGTTCATCGTGCCGCCGAATTGTGGGTGCGGGTGCAGGATGATTGCGATCGGTGCGTCGCTTTCTTTTTGGGGATGATAGCGGCCTTCGAGGCGGCCTTCGGGTCCGGGAAAAATCACCTCGGGCATAGGCGGTGGTGGCTCCTGCTTGGGCACTGGTGCAGCGGTCCGTAAATCTTGACAGCTTCACTCAGGCTTCTTAGAATGGTTCTAAATCGGGAACATTCCCCGAAATGGTTATCCGCACATAGGCAATTGCCCTTGCAAGGTCAATTGTGTCGCAGGGGTGTTTGGGAGGCGACCATGAAACTAAGTACCAAAGGCAGGTATGCGATGGTCGCTTTGGCGGATATCGCGTTGCAGCCGGACGGCACGCTTGTGACGCTGGGCGATATTGCGCAACGGCAGGATATTTCCTTGCCCTATCTTGAACAGCTTTTCGTCAAGCTGCGTCGCGCCGGGCTTGTCACCTCGGTACGGGGGCCGGGTGGTGGCTATCGTCTGGCCAAGGCGGCAAGCGACATTCGGGTGGTCGACGTGTTGGGTGCGGTCGATGAGACCTTGGACGCCATGCACAAAGGCGCTGGCGCGTCGGGTGGGCTGTCTGGCAGTCGGGCGCAATCCATGACCAATCGGTTGTGGGAGGGTCTTTCGGCGCATGTTTATGTGTTCCTGCACCAGACGCGGTTGTCTGATGTGGTTGGCAACACTCTTGCGCCTTGCCCTGCTGTGCCAAATCTTTTTGCGGTGGTGGACGAGTGATGGGCTCGTATTGGCCTTGCCAATCCGACCCATTGGGGGCGCTACCCCCAAACCCCCGAGGTATTTTGGGCCCAAAGAAGCAGGCGGTGGGCTGAATGGAACGGGTGTATCTGGATCATAACGCGACCATGCCCCTGCGTACCGAAGTGCGCGACGCGATGATTGCTGCGATGGATGTGGCGGGCAATCCGTCTTCGGTCCATGCCGAAGGACGTTTGGCCAAAGGCTTGGTTGAGCGGGCGCGCGCGCAAGTGGCAACGGCCTTTGGTGCGGATGGCGCGGATGTGGTGTTTGTTTCGGGCGCCACCGAGGCTGCTGCTTTGGCATGTGCGGGGCGCGGGTTGTTGGGGGCCGAGGTCGAGCATGACGCGGTCAGGGCGTGGATCGATCCGGTGTTGGCTGTCGATGCGGCTGGACAGGTGGCGGTGACCGAACCAGAGCGATCCGCGGTGCAATTGGCGAATTCTGAGACCGGGATTGTTCAGGATTTGCCGCAAGGGCTAGCGGTGATCGACGCAACGCAGGCTTTTGGCAAGCTGCCGGTGGCGTTTAATTGGCTGGGCTGCGACATGGCGTTGATTTCGGCGCACAAGCTGGGTGGCCCCAAGGGCATTGGCGCTTTGGTGATGAAGCGCGGGACTGATCTTGCCGCGCAGATCAAAGGCGGCGGTCAGGAGATGGGACGTCGGTCAGGGACCGAGAACGTCATCGGCATCGCGGGATTCGGGGCTGCGGCAGAGGCTGCGGCGCGGGATCTGGAGAATGGTGTCTGGGAACGGGTCGAAAAACTTAGAAACATTCTAGATTCAGCTATTGAGGCTGACGCTAAAGAGACTATTTTTGTCGGGAAAGATACGCGACGCCTGCCGAATACCACCTGTTTCGCCACACCCGGCTGGAAAGGTGAGACTCAGGTGATGCAGATGGATCTAGCCGGTTTTGCGATCAGCGCCGGGTCTGCCTGTTCCAGCGGCAAGGTAAAAGCCAGCGCGGTTCTGACTGCGATGGGGTTTGATGCGGCCACAGCCAGCAGCGCGATCCGCGTGTCGTTGGGGCCGCAGACAACCGAAGACGATGTGATGCGGTTTGCCGAGACGTGGCGGGCCAAATGGGAAAAACACCGCGCGCGAGCCGCGTGAGTAATAAGACAGGGGTGCAAGCATGGCTGCTTTGGATAACGTGACCGTCAAAGAAGGCGTGGATCAGGACACCGTTGATGCGGTGCGCCAGGTTGGTGGCAAATACAAGCACGGCTGGAACACCGATATTGAGATGGAATACGCGCCGAAGGGCCTGAGCCCAGATATCGTGCGTCTGATTTCGGAAAAGAACGAAGAACCTGAATGGATGACCGAGTGGCGTCTGGCTGCGTATGAGCGCTGGCTTCAGAAGGACGAGCCGAAGTGGGCGATGGTCGATTATCCCGAGATCGATTTTCAGGACCAGTATTACTATGCGCGCCCGAAGAGCATGGAAGTGAAGCCAAAGTCGCTTGACGAGGTCGATCCAAAGCTGCTCGCCACCTATGAAAAGCTGGGTATTCCGCTGAAAGAACAGTTGATCCTGGCCGGGGTTGAAGGTGCCGAAGACATGCCGGCAGAGGGCCGCAAGGTTGCTGTCGATGCCGTATTCGATTCCGTCTCTGTGGGCACGACGTTCCAGAAAGAGCTGAAAGAAGCTGGCGTAATCTTCTGCTCGATCTCGGAAGCGATCAAGGATCACCCGGAGCTGGTAAAGAAATATCTTGGGTCGGTCGTGCCGGTGTCGGACAATTACTATGCGACACTGAACAGCGCAGTCTTTTCGGACGGGTCGTTTGTTTATGTACCGCCGGGCGTGCGCTGCCCAATGGAGTTGTCGACCTATTTCCGGATCAATGCCGAAAACACCGGGCAATTCGAACGCACGCTGATCATTGCCGACAAGGGATCGTATGTGTCCTATCTTGAAGGGTGTACCGCACCGCAGCGGGATACTGCGCAGCTTCATGCGGCGGTGGTCGAGATCATCATCGAAGAAGACGCCGAGGTGAAATACTCGACCGTGCAGAACTGGTATCCGGGTGATGAGAACGGCAAGGGCGGCATCTACAACTTTGTCACCAAACGTGCCGATTGCCGCGGTGACCGGTCCAAAGTGATGTGGACGCAGGTTGAGACAGGGTCCGCTGTGACATGGAAATATCCGTCTTGTATCTTGCGCGGCGATGATAGTCAGGGCGAGTTCTATTCAATCGCGATCGCCAACAACATGCAGCAGGCAGATACCGGCACCAAGATGATCCATCTGGGTAAAAACACCAAAAGCCGGATCGTGTCGAAAGGTATCAGCGCGGGTAAGGCGCAGAACACGTATCGTGGTCTTGTGTCGATGCATCCGAAAGCCAAGAACAGCCGCAATTACACCCAGTGTGACAGCCTTCTGATCGGCAGTCAGTGTGGGGCGCATACGGTGCCTTATATCGAGGTCAAAAACAACTCGAGCCGGGTCGAGCATGAGGCGACCACCTCAAAAGTGGATGACGATCAACTGTTCTATTGCCGCCAGCGCGGTATGGACGAGGAAGAGGCCGTGGCACTGGTGGTCAACGGGTTCTGCCGCGACGTGTTGCAGGCGCTGCCGATGGAGTTTGCCATGGAAGCCCAGCAGCTTGTCGCGATCTCGCTTGAAGGGTCCGTGGGTTAAGGAGAGCCGGAGCGGACCCCAATGGTCCGCGCCGCACTGAGTGCCATGCCAATATCCGCAATCCTGATCACTTCTGTTGTGACCGGAATGTTTTGCGCGGCGTTTGCTGTGGTGGTCGATGTTCTAACCGACGCCCTTGCAATGTGGATGGCCATAGCGTTGGCTTTTGCGTCTGGGTTTCTAGGGTCGCTTTTTGCGCAGTTGGTATTGAAGAGGAAGACATGATTATCACGACGACCAATAATATCGAAGGCCACAAAATCCTTGAATATAAGGGCATTGTTGTGGGCGAAGCGATCATGGGGGCCAACGTGGTCCGCGATGTGTTTGCGTCGATTACAGATATCGTGGGGGGCCGTTCGGGTGCCTATGAGGCCAAGTTGCAGGATGCGCGCGATGTGGCGATGCGCGAATTGGAGCAACGCGCAGTCGCGGTGGGTGGCAATGCCGTTGTTGGTGTCGATCTGGACTACGAGGTGGTTGGGAATTCCATGTTGATGGTGTCTGCCAGTGGCACCGCCGTGCTGACGGATCGAGGCTAGACTGCAATGTCGGCTGAGGGACAATCACGTCTGACGCTTTTGCATGATCTGCTGGAGCCGGAACGGCTGATCGAGATCGTAGATGTGGGGGCAAACCCAATTTCTGCGCCCGATTACCAGCCGCTTTTTGCCGCCGGATATGCGCGCGTGACCGGGTTCGAACCGCAGCAAGCAGCCTTTAAGGCGCTAGAGCCGATGCAATCAAAGACCGCGCGGTTTTTTCCGTTTGCGGTGGGTGATGGCACTGATCGCGAACTGAAGGTCTGCAAGAACTCGGGCTTCACGTCACTGCTTGAGCCCAATACCAAAACCTTTGATTTTCTGGGGCGCTATCACCGTGCTGGGCGCGTTCTGGAACGGATCGAAATGTCGACAAAGCGGCTTGATGATATTGAGGGGCTGGGACAGGTCGATTTCCTGAAGATTGACATTCAGGGTGGAGAGGTCGACGTGTTTAACAACGCAGGCGACACTTTGAAGAGCTGTGCTGCGGTGATGACCGAAGTGGCGTTTGTACCGCTTTACGAAGACCAACCCTTGGTCGACACACAGATGGCCGTGATGCGGGAGGCGGGTTTTCAACTCCACAAGTTCATGTTTGTGAAGTCTATCCCGATTTCGTCCAAGCTGGCCGGTGCCGCGATCCCGAACACGGTGGCGCGAAACCAACTGATCGACGGCGATGCCGTCTTTATCAAAGATTTGTTCGATCTTGGGGATGCACCAGACGAACGCCTGAAACATATCGCGCTGCTGGCTGAAGGCTGTTTCCGCAGCCCGGATCTGGTGGTGCGATGCCTGTCGCTTTTGGTGGAGCGGGGCACGATTGCCGAGGCGGATTGTGCCGCCTACCTGACTGAATTGGAACAAGCGTGATTCCGGAAGACCGGAAACGCCAAAGGAAAATGGGGAAAGACATGCTGGAAATCAAAAACTTGCACGTGCAACTTGAGGAAGAAGACAAGCAGATCCTCAAGGGTGTGAATCTGACGGTCGAAGCTGGCAAGGTGCATGCGATCATGGGTCCGAACGGATCGGGTAAATCGACACTTTCCTATGTTCTGTCCGGCAAGGACGGTTACGAAGTTACCGACGGATCGGCGACTTTGGACGGCGAGGACATCCTTGAGATGGAACCGGAGGAGCGTGCGGCGGCGGGTGTATTCCTAGCGTTCCAGTACCCGGTGGAAATTCCCGGTGTCGGTAACATGACCTTCCTGCGCACGGCGGTGAATTCACAGCGTAAGGCGCGCGGTGAAGAGGAAATGTCGGCGACCGAATTTCTCAAGGTGATCCGCGCCAAGGCGAAAGACCTCAAGATTGACGCGGACATGTTGAAGCGTCCGGTCAATGTCGGCTTTTCGGGCGGTGAGAAGAAGCGGAATGAAATTCTGCAAATGGCGATGCTCGAGCCGAAGATGTGCATCCTTGACGAGACCGACTCGGGTCTTGATGTGGACGCGATGAAACTGGTCGCCGACGGCGTGAACGCGCTGCGCGACGAGGGGCGCGGGTTCCTTGTCATTACGCACTATCAGCGCCTGCTGGATCATATCAAACCGGACGTGGTTCACATTATGGCGGATGGCCGGATCATCAAGACCGGTGGTCCCGAGCTTGCGCTTGAAGTGGAAAACAACGGCTACGCGGATCTTCTGGCGGAGGCGGTGTAATGGCGTTGCCGCAGATCAAACAGGATGCCACCGACGCGCGGCTTGCGGCGCTCGACATGCCGCAGGGCGGTTGGGCGCAGCCTGCGCGCGAGGATGCGTTGGCGCGGGTGCAGGCGATGGGGCTGCCGAACGCGCGGGACGAGTATTGGAAATATACCCGTCCAGATACTTTGGTGCAGCCGGATGCGCCTAAAGCGGCCTTGCTGGAGAGCGATGAAGCTTTGATCTTTGGCGAGGTTGACCGCCTGAAGATTGTGTTCGTGGACGGTGTTTTCAGCGCAGAGGAATCAGATGATCTGTCGATGGCGCATGTCACCATCGACCGGTTGGCCGATGCGCCGGATATTCATTGGGCCAAAGACGTTTACGGTGTGCTTGAAACCCGGGGGCAGACCCCGGTGCAGCGTCCTTTAGCGACGTTGAATACGGCGTTTGCCACGGATGGCGTACTGATCCATGTCACGGGTAAGGCATCGAAGCCGATCAGCCTGATTTATCGCCATGAATCAGAGGTTTCTGACGCGATCCTTCATCATGTTGTGAAGATCGACTCCGGGGCAGAAGTGACCCTATTGGAAAATGGTCCGGCCGCCGCGCGGTTCAACAAATGCATGGAGGTCGAGATCGCGGATGGCGGTACGTTCCACCATGTTCGTGCACAGGGACGCGACCATGAACGCCGTGCCGCGACAGCGATCTTTACCCGCTTGGGCGAGGAATCGGTGTTCAAGTCGTTTACGCTGACCGCCAACGGTGTCCTGACTCGCAACGAGTGTGTGATCGAACTGACTGGCGACAATGCAACTGCGCATATCGCTGGGGCCTGTGTGGGCGATGGCGATTTCCACCATGACGATACAGTGTTCATCACCCATGACGCGCTGAATTGCGAAAGCCGTCAGGTGTTCAAGAAAGTGCTGCGCAACGGTGCGACGGGCGTGTTTCAGGGCAAGATCCTTGTCAAGGAAGGCGCGCAGAAAACGGACGGCTATCAGATCAGCCAATCGCTGCTTTTGGACGAGGACAGCCAGTTTCTTGCCAAGCCAGAGCTTGAGATCTACGCCGACGATGTGGCCTGTTCGCATGGTTCGACTTCGGGGGCGATTGACGAAGAGGGGCTGTTTTACCTGCGCTCGCGCGGGATCGATGAGGGGCCAGCGACGGACCTTTTGACCATCGCCTTCCTTGCCGAAGCGGTGATGGAGATCGAGGACGAAGGTTTGCAGGACGAGATCAACAGCCGCGTCGAGGCGTGGCTGTCGCGGCGGCGCGGATAAGACAGAATGCCTTTCACGCAGGATATCGCGGCCACGTATCGGGGGCCGGGCAAGGTGGTGCGTCGTCTGGTGAATGCCGGACAGCGCGAAGACCGCGCTTTGGCGATCCTGATGGGGGCGTGTGCGATCCTGTTCATCGCGCGCTGGCCCGCGTTGGCCCGTCAGGCGCATCTTGAGGGGCTGGAGTTAAACATGCTCTTGGGTGGCACATTGATGGCGACGGTGTTTCTGGCACCGTTGCTGTTTTACGTGCTGGCCTTTGTCGCACACCTGATCGCGCGGGCGGTTGGCGGGCAGGGGCCGTCCTACAACGCGCGGATCGCTTTGTTCTGGGGGCTTTTGGCGTCGTCGCCGCTGATCCTGCTGAACGGGTTGGTTGCGGGGTATATCGGCGCGGGCATTCAGTTGACCATCGTCGGCCTGATCTGGTTTTGCGTGTTCATGTGGTTCTGGATTTCGGGCATGCTAGCCGCCTATCGCGGAGCCGCTGCGTGACGTTGGCCGGGTTTCTTCGGTTGGCGGTCAACACCGTGTCGGCGCCGCGTGATGTTGCGCGGCTGCTATTGGCGATGAACCTGCCGACGCAGGCTTTATGGCTGGCCTTTGCGTTGGTGATCGTGCTGAACACGCTGATGTTTTCGGCTTCGCTGATGTTGGTGCCTGCAGACGACATGTTTGGCCCTGTGCTGGCCAATCCGACTGTGTTCGGCGCGATGCTGGCGGTGTCCGTTGCGGCGTTGATTGTGGCGGTGACACTGTGCGGCAGGCCGCTGGGTGGCCGCGCGGGCTATGCACAGATGGCCATTCTCGTGATCTGGATGCAGGCACTACGAGTGTTGTTGCAAGGCCTCGTTGCGGTTGTCGGGCCATTAAGCCTGTTTCTGTCGGGGATTCTGATCAGCGCCGGGTCGGTGTTGGGCATCTGGATCTTCGTGAACTTCATTGATGTGGCCCACGAGACCAATAGCCTGCTACGCGCAGGTTTGGTCTTGTTGTTGGCCGTTGTGGGTATGATGCTGGGGCTGAGTATGATCTTCAGTCTTCTTGGCGTGTCGACCGGAGGAATTCCTGGATATGTATGATGTCACCGAAATCCGCCGCGATTTCCCGATCCTGTCGCGTGAGGTGAATGGCAAGCCTTTGGTTTATCTCGACAACGGGGCCAGTGCGCAGAAACCGCAGGTGGTGATCGACGCGATCACTCGGGCCTATGGCGAAGAGTATTCCAATGTGCATCGCGGGTTGCATTACCTGTCGAACCTCGCCACCGAAAAATACGAGAGCACGCGCGGTGTGATTGCAAAGTTCTTGGGCGTGAAAGACGAAGACGAAATCGTCATGAACACCGGCACCACGATGGGGATCAACACCGTCGCCTATGGTTGGGGCATGCCGAACCTGCAGGCGGGTGATGAAATCATCCTTTCGGTGATGGAGCATCATGCCAATATCGTGCCTTGGCATTTCCTGCGCGAACGGCAGGGCGTTGTGATCAAGTGGGTCGATGTGGACAGCACTGGATATCTGGACCCCGAGGCGGTGATCGCCGCAATGGGCCCTAAGACCAAGTTGGTTGCGGTCACGCATTTGTCTAACGTGTTGGGGACTGTGGTGGATGTGAAGACCATCTGCCAAGCAGCGCGCGAGCGCGGGATTGCAACGCTGGTCGACGGATCACAGGCGGCGGTGCACATGCCCGTCAATGTCGAAGAGATTGGCTGTGATTTTTACGCCATCACGGGGCACAAGCTGTATGGCCCGTCCGGGTCGGGTGCGATCTACATGAAGAAGGCGCGGATGGCGCAGATGCAGCCCTTCCTTGGCGGTGGCGACATGATCCGCGAGGTCCACAAAGACGAGGTGACGTGGAATGACGCGCCCATGATGTTTGAGGCGGGCACGCCCGGCATCGTGCAGCAGATCGGGCTTGGGGTTGCGCTGGACTACATGATGGGGATCGGCATGGACAACATCGCCGCCCACGAGAAAAAGCTGCGCGACTATGCACGCACGCGCCTCGATGGCCTGAATTGGCTGCAAGTGCAGGGCACAACGCCTGACAAGGCGGCAATCTTCAGTTTCACGCTGGATGGCGCAGCACATGCGCATGACATCTCGACCATCCTTGATAAAAAGGGTGTCGCGGTGCGGGCGGGGCAGCACTGTACGGGGCCACTGATGGATCATCTGGGGCTGACCGCGACGTGCCGGGCGTCATTTGCGATGTATAATACGGAAGAAGAAGTGGACAAACTGGTAGATGCGCTTGAACTGGCGCATGATCTTTTTGCCTGAAGTGGGGGAACAGAATGCCTAACCTATCCTTGCGCCGCGCGCGCAGCATTATCCGAAAGACGCTTGAGGCAGGACGTGCGGCTGAACTGAAGCCTCTTGCCGTTATCGTTCTGGATGCGGGCGGCAATGTGCAGGCGTTCGAACGCGAGGACGGCGCCAGCCCCGGTCGTTTCCAGATCGCGCACGGTAAAGCTTACGGCACGGTGATGCTGGGTATGGCAGGGACTGCGCAAAAGGGCCGGGCCGAAGAGCAGGCGTATTTCATCACGGCTGCGGGGGCCGCACTGGATGGCCAGATGGTGCCTGTACCGGGTGGTGTTCTGGTGCGCGATGTCAAGGGCAACGTCTTGGGCGCGGTTGGTGTGACTGGCGACACGTCGGACAATGATGCCGCAGCCGCAAAGGCCGGGATTGAAGCCGCGGGATTGACCGCGGAAATATAAGGAAATCGGATTATGGCGCGGCCCGTCGTCGGCATCATCGGCAACCAGTACCTGATCAACGATCAGTACCCTGCGCATGCGGGAGGGTCGATGAACTCGGAAGCGGTGGCGAAAGTGGCGGAATGCATGCCCTTGTTGGTACCTGCGGACCCGCGTTTCCTATCTGTGGATGAATTGCTTGAGGTGTGCGACGGAT
This sequence comes from Paracoccaceae bacterium, assembly GCA_024742575.1. Lineage (GTDB taxonomy): Bacteria > Pseudomonadota > Alphaproteobacteria > Rhodobacterales > Rhodobacteraceae > Marivita. Next base: position 29,855 of record JANSYF010000020.1, read on the forward strand.
TCTTACTCACCGGCGGTAGACCCAATGTGCATCCCGAGGAATACGGCGAAGCTGAAACAGAGGCGCATGGCGCGTTCGACCGGGCACGCGATGCGATCACCTTACCTTTGGTGCGGGCTTGTGTAGAGCGGGGTCAGCCGTTTCTGGGCATTTGCCGTGGGTTTCAGGAAGTGAACGTCGCCATGGGAGGGACGTTGCACCCAGAGATCCGCGATCTGCCTGGACGGATGAACCACCGGATGCCGCCTGATGGCACGCTGGAGGAAAAGTTCGCCCTGCGCCACGTGGTGACGTTGCAAGAGGGTGGCGTATTCCACCGGCTTTTCGGGTCTGCCGAGGTGATGACGAACACGCTACATGGGCAGGGGATCAAGACGGCTGGCACCCGCATCGTGATCGAGGGGCATGCGCCTGACGGGACGCCCGAGGCGACCTATGTGAAGGATGCGCCGGGGTTTACCCTGTCGGTGCAATGGCACCCGGAATGGGACGCGGCCAATGATCCGGTTTCCCGACCGCTGTTCCAAGCGTTCGGCGATGCGGTTCGGGCCTGGGCACGCCGTGAGACCGTGGGCGGACACCGCGTTGACGCAGTGTAAGTCTCCGTTGACGGAGACCCGCGCGCCTCAGGTAACCGCTTTGCGCTGTTTGAATTCGGGTGTGTCCCAAAGCCGGTCGCGCATGATGGTCGCAAGGATCTCGACCGCCTGATCCACATCCCCAAGGCTGAGATAAAGCGGCGTGAAGCCAAAGCGCATGATGTCGGGCGCGCGGAAATCGCCGATCACCTTGTGGGCGATAAGGGCCTGCATGGCGGCATAACCGTCTTCGAATTTGAAGCTGACCTGCGATCCGCGTTCTACCGCGTCGCGTGGGCTTGCGAGGGTCAGATCGGGGCAGGTGGCCTCAACCCCCGCGATGAACCGCTCAGACAGTTCGATGGACCGGGTGCGCAGGTCTTGCAGGTCAACATCGTCCCAAACATCAAGCGCGGCGTCCAAGGCCGCCATCTGCACGATCGGGGGCGTGCCAACGCGCATACGGGAAATGCCTGCGCCTGGTTTGTAGCCAAGGTCGAACGCGAAGGGGCTGTCATGCCCCAGCCAGCCCGAGAGTGCGGGCAACGCCATATCGGCATGGCGGGGTGACACGTAGATGAACGCAGGCGCACCGGGGCCGCCATTGAGGTATTTGTAGGTGCAGCCGACCGCGAAATCGGCGTTGACCCCGGCCAGATCGACCGGGATCGCGCCTGCGGAATGCGCGAGATCCCAGACGGTTACGATGCCGTGCTCATGTGCTTTGGCGGTGAGCGTAGCCATGTCGTGTTTGCGCCCGGTGCGGTAATCCACCTCGGTGATCAGGGTCACCGCGATCTCGTCGGTGATGGCGGCCTCGACCTCTTCGGGTGCGACGAGGCGCAATTCATAGTCCGGCCCAAGGAGCGAGATCAGACCTTCGGCCATGTAAAGGTCGGATGGGAAATTGCCGGTGTCCGACAGGATTACGCGGCGGTCCGGGTTCATCTTGATCGCGGCCGCGAGGGCCTGAAACACCTTGATCGACAGCGTGTCGCCCACCACAACGTGACCCGGCGCGGCCCCGATCAGACGCCCGGTCCGGTCGCCCAGACGCGCTGGCATCTCCATCCAGCCGCAGGCGTTCCACCCGGTGATGAGGTGATCGCCCCATTCCTCGGTCACGGTCTGTGCCACGCGAGCCGCCGCCGATTTCGGCAATGGCCCCAAAGAATTGCCGTCGAGATAGATCATGCCTTCGGGCAAGTGAAACGCGGCGCGGGTGGCGGTGAAATCGGTCATGTCATCCCTTTCCAGGGTCTTATAGTTTGGTCCGCAGGTGCCAGAGATCGGGGAAAAGCTCAACCTCGAGCATGCGCTTGAGATAGGACACGCCACCCGTCCCCCCGGTGCCGCGTTTGAGGCCGATCACCCGCTCCACCGTGGTGACATGGTTAAAGCGCCAGCGGCGGAAGTAATCCTCCAGATCGACCAGCTTTTCCGCCAGTTCATAGAGATCCCAATACCGGCTTGGGTCACGATAGATTTCGGCCCAAGCCGCCTGCACATCTTCGTTCGGCTCGTGTGGTTTTGTCTTGTCGCGGTTCAGCGCACCCTCTGGCACAGCCACGGCCTGCGCCAGGAGCGCTAAAGCGCAATCGTAGAGTGACGGCTTTTGCATTTCGGCGGCAAGCCGTTGCATCAAGTCGGGTCGGTGCGCATGGGGTTTAATCATGGCAGGGTTGCGGTTTCCCAGCAGAAACTCGATCTCGCGATACTGCGCGGACTGAAAGCCCGAGCTTTGGCCAAGGCTTTCGCGGAAGGTGGTGTAGTCGCTTGGGGTCATGGTGCGTAGCACGTCCCACGCGGAATTAAGCTGTTCGAAGATACGCGAGACCCGTGACAAGAGCTTGAATGCAGGGCGGATATCGGCACCTGAAAGCGTTTCGCGGGCAGCGTGAAGTTCATGCAGTGCCAGCCGCATCCAAAGCTCTGACGTCTGGTGTTGAACGATGAACAGCAATTCATCATGCGCGCTGCTGAGCGGGTGCTGGGCATCAAGAACCGCATCCAAGCCCAGATAATCCGTGTAGGACATGCGCCCGTCAAAGGACATTTGCGCACCATCGCGGGCGGGATCGTATGGGTCGCTCAAAATTCGCCCCCGGCGATCTGGATTGCCTGACCGTTGACGCTGCCTGAATTGGGCGCGCATAGCCAAAGTGCGGCCTCGGCCACTTCCTCAGGTGCAATCAATCGACCATGTGGGTTTGCCCCGACCATGACAGCGCGGGCGTCGTCTTTGTTCATTCCGGTGCGGGCCATGATACGGTCGATGTTTTGGGGGACGATGTCTGTGTCCACATAGGCGGGGCAGATCGCGTTGAAGGTGTAAGGCTTGCCAAGATAGTCGGCGGCCAGCCCCCGGATCAGCCCGATCATCGCGTGTTTTGATGCGGTGTAGCAGGGTGCGCCTTTAAGGCCGCGCAGTCCCGCTATGGAACTGATGGCGATAACGCGGCCCCAGTCGGTTTGGTGCATCGATTTCAGGCTTTCGCGGATCGTCAGGAAGGTGCCATCAAGGTTGGTCGCCATCATGTTGCGCCAAAACGCCATGTCCATCTTGTGCAGCGCCCGGCCCTCGGCGATGCCTGCATTGGGTACGCAAATTTGAATTGGGCCCTGTGCGGCGACCGCGCTGGCGATGCCATCAATCACGGATGCCTCGTCCTGAACATCCATGACCAGCGCGTGTAGACCGTGTTTATCGGCCGCGGCGTCCAGCACCTCAGCGCGCCGTCCAGTGATTGTCACTTCGGCGCCCGCGCCCTTCAACGCAACCGCGATGGCCAGGCCGATGCCCGTTCCGCCGCCCGTAATCAATGCATGTTTGCCGGTGAGTGTCATGTCGCCTCCCAAGTGCTTTTGGCTTGACCGTATAGGTCTGGTCGCTAGTGGCAAGATGGCCCACCTGCAAGGGGTTGCTTTTCCCATTCATATTCGTGAATGTGTTTGTGACCACAGGAGGAGCGTCATGCGTATCATTTCCACCCTCGCCATCGGCTGTGCCGCACAAATGGCTATCGCTAGTGAAGACATTGCTGACAAATACCCGCAGTCCGAGCTTTACAACAAACCGGTGGAGGTGATCCCACATGTCTTTTCGGCCATCGGTGCCACCGCGCCGCCGACCTATGAAAACTCGGGCCACAACAACAACCTGAGCTTTGTTCTTACTGGCGATGGTGTGGTGGTGATCAATGGCGGCGCATCTGCTCGGCTGGCCAAAGCGCTACATGACGAGATCAAGACCATCACCGATCAGCCGGTGAAGCTGGTCATCAACGAAAACGGGCAGGGCCATGCGGTGCTTGGCAACTCCTATTGGGCGGAGCTGGGTGTTGATATCCTTGCCCACGAGGATGCAATTGCCGTGGTCGAGGCGGATGGCGATTTCATCCTGCAGGGCATGCAACGCTATAACCGTGACAAGGCCGAGGGCACCACGGTCGTGCCAGCGAACCTGAGCTTCTCGGACAAATACATGGTCGAAATGGGCGACGTGACGTTGGAGGTGCTGCATCTTGGCCCGGCGCATGATCCCGGCGATGTGCAGGTCTGGATCCCGCAATGGGGGATCGTGATCGCGGGCGACATTGCTTTCCATGAACGCATGCCGCCGATTTTCCCGGAAACAGACACGGACGCGTGGATCGAAACCTTTGATGGTCCGTTCACGGCGCTTGGTGCGACTTACGTGATTCCCGGTCATGGGCACCCGACGAACATGGCGCAGGTGACGCGCTACACCAGCGATTACATCAAAGATCTGCGCGCCAAGATCGGCGCTCATATCGAAGAGGGCGGCGATTTGGCCAGCGCCTATTACGTGGACCAATCCAACTGGGCACATCTTGATACGTTCGAGGAACTGGCGACCAAGAACGCAGGCCGGGTCTTTGAAGAGATGGAATGGGAATAAGAGCTTCGGCCTAATATTCTTCTTTTTACAAATATGCCGGGGAGTTTGAGGGGCTGGCCCCTCAAACGTTTCCGTTAACGGAAACGGAAGATGCGTTGACGCATCTTCGCCGGGCTCGGATTGACGCCATCGCCTGATCACACCAGTGTCGCGCCAAACACAACGCGAAGGGGCGATCATGCAGCCGAATATCCTGATTCTGATGGTCGACCAGTTGAACGGAACGCTGTTCCCCGATGGTCCCGCCGATTGGCTTCATGCGCCCAACCTCAAGACGCTTGCGGCGCGGTCGACACGGTTCAAGAACGCCTACACCGCCAGCCCACTTTGCGCGCCGGGCAGGGCAGCGTTTATGTCGGGGCAATTGCCTTCTGCCACCGGAGTCTATGACAATGCGGCGGAGTTCCCGTCGTCGATCCCGACTTATGCGCACCACCTGCGCCGGGCGGGATACTACACGGCACTCAGTGGCAAGATGCACTTTGTCGGCCCTGATCAACTGCACGGTTTTGAGGCGCGGCTGACCACCGACATCTACCCCGCCGATTTCGGCTGGACGCCGGATTACCGCAAACCGGGCGAACGCATCGACTGGTGGTATCACAACATGGGTTCGGTCACGGGGGCAGGGGTGGCCGAGATCACCAACCAGCTCGAATATGACGATGAGGTCGCGTATCAGACCAAGCTGGCGCTGTACGATCTGGCGCGCGGTAAGGACAGCCGCCCGTGGTGCCTGACTGCCAGCTTCACCCATCCGCATGATCCTTACGTGGCGCGGCGGAAATACTGGGATCTCTACGACGATTGCGAACACTTGCTGCCCGAGATCCCGGCGATGAACTATGACGACCACGATCCACATGCAAAACGGATCTTTGACGCCAATGACTGGCGCAATTTCAACATTTCTGAAGACGACATCCGCAAATCGCGCAGGGCCTATTTCGCCAACATTTCATATCTCGATGACAAGATCGGGGAAATCCTGCAAGTGCTCGAAGACACGCGGCAGGAGGCCATCATCCTTTTCGTCTCGGATCACGGCGACATGCTGGGCGAACGTGGTTTGTGGTTCAAGATGTGCTTTTACGAAGGCTCGGCGCGGGTGCCGCTGATGATCTCGGCTCCGGGCATGGCGCCGGGGGTGCTGACCGATCCGGTCTCGACCATCGACGTGTGTCCGACGCTTTGTGCTTTGGCTGGGGTGAGCATGGACGAGGTGATGCCTTGGACCACGGGGGAATCGCTGGTGCCACTTGGGCAGGGCGGCGCGCGCACCAGTCCGGTGGCAATAGAATATGCGGCCGAGGCGTCTTACGCGCCTCTGGTGTCTCTGCGTTATGGCAAGTGGAAATACAACCGCTGTGCACTGGACCCCGATCAGCTCTTCGATCTTGAGGCCGATCCGCATGAATTGACCAATCTCGCGGATCACCCTGACCATCAAGGCACGGTGCAGACGTTGCGCGCGAAGTCCGAGGCGCGTTGGGATTTGGCGCGGTTCGATGCGGATGTGCGCGCCTCTCAGGCCAAGCGTTGGGTGGTTTACGAGGCACTTCGGCAGGGCGGGTATTACCCGTGGGATTACCAACCGCTGCGGGATGCGTCCGAACGGTTCATGCGCAACCATATGGATCTGAACGTACTGGAAGAGGGTCAGCGCTTCCCGCGCGGGGAATGATTAACCTTTCTTAACGCTTTCCATTGTTTGGCCATTTTTGGCTGCACATATTTACGGAATGTTAAGATTCGCTTTGCTTTCTATCACCCTGCTTCTCGCCTCGCCTGTAACAGGCGGTCCGAACGGCACTATTCGCGTCGTCGATGGCGATACGTTCAAGATTGATGGCACCACAGTGCGCCTGCACGCCATCGACGCGCCGGAAACCGATCAGATGTGCGGCGACGCCAATAGCCCCACATGGGCTTGCGGTGATTGGGTGCGCGCCAAGACGCGCGAGTTGTTCCAAGGGCGCACCGCGCGGTGCATTGCCACTGACACAGACCGATACGGGCGCACCGTCGCCAAATGCAGTGTCGACGGGCAAGATGTCGGAGAACGATTGGTCAGTGAGGGGTTGGCCTTTGCTTACCGTCAATACGGAATGGACTACGATCTTGCTGAAAAGGGTGCTGCCGTGAATGGCCGCGGGCTACATGCGACCGGCGTCATGTCTCCGGCGGCTTTCCGGTCAGCGCAGCGTGCGCAAGCGCGATCTGCTTCTGTGCGGAACGATACCGGAGCAAAGACAGTGAAGGTGAACAAAGGACCGCCTGCGAAAAGCAGTTGGTTGCCCAACGTTCTAAACCCGAAGTGCAAGATCAAAGGTAACATCAGCCTTAGCAAAGGCGAACGCATTTACCATGTCCCCGGACAGGAATACTACTCAAAGACACGCATCTCGCCAACCAAGGGCGAACGCTGGTTCTGCTCTGAAGCCGAAGCGCGTGCCGCCGGCTGGAGAAAAGCGCGAAATTGATAGCGGTTTGATCCGGGTCAAAGTGAAAGATGTACCTCTCTGACATGTTGGTTGCGAAGACATCAGGAGAGGAGTGGACCAATGTCACATACCCCGCACGAATTGGCCGAGGAATTCCCGGAGCATGTAGAGAAGATGAGCGCGCTTAAGCAGGCAGACGCCCATTTCGCCAAGTTGTTTGACAGTTACCACGAGCTTAATCGCAACGTTCATAGGGCTGAAACCAACGTGGAACCTATGGACCAGTTTGCCGAAACCGAGATGCGCAAGCAACGCGCTGCGCTGAAAGACGAAATCTGGGGCTATCTGCAGTCCTGATCAGTTCAAGAGTTCGGTGATCGCAGAGGTCACTGTTCGGGACATTGGCCGCGCATTCGATCCGAATGTCGCGGCCACACTGCCATCTGGGGCGATCAGTACCTTGTTAAAGTTCCAGCTTGGCGAAAACCCGCTCTCGGCTTCAAGCCATTTGTAGAACGGATGCGCGGTCTCACCTCGGACAGACGTGATTGTGGTCATCGGAAAGTTGAGGCCGAAATTCACCTCGCAGAAATCCTTCACCTCTTCATCACTGGCCAATTCCTGCCGAAAATCATTGGACGGCACAGCCAGCACGACAAGCCCACGTTCCCGGTAGGTGTCATAAAGTTCCTGTAGCCCATCATATTGTCGGGTATACCCACAACGCGACGCAGTATTGACAACAAGCACGGGCTGACCGCGCCATGTTGCAAGGTCAAGTTCACCGCCATCAATGGATGGAAAGCTAAAACTGGACATCGCTGCGTGGGCGAGCGTGCCACAGGAAACAAGAATGGCTGTCAGAACGAGGCGCATGTTTTCTCTCCTTGTCCGTCAAACCTAGGTGCTTGCACTGCAAAGGAAAGGTTCAAAGCGTTCGGAACACCATGACAAGCCCTCGGTCCAAAGCGTGATCGTGGGCCGCGTTTTCATATATAGAAATGTTGTGAAAATCGACCGGGCTGATCAGTTTGTGTGCCACGAGAAGCGCCAGTTTGGATCCAAAGTTTGACCCGTCGAATACGGGTGGAATCACCCCGCAGACAAAAAGCGCGCCTTTCTGTGCAACGCGTATCAATTCGGGAAATACCTCTGGACCGACATGCCCGTGTGTGAAAGTGCCGCTTGAAACAAAGCCGCCATAGGTTGCATCTTTCATCGGCAGGGTTTGCGTGAGATCGGCACAGATGCGGTTGCGATAAAGCCCTTTCGCGGCGGACTGGTCTAGCATGGCCTGCGATATGTCGATGCCGTCCACCACACGATCCGTAAGATGTTCGGCCAACAGTCCGGTGCCAGCGCCAATGTCAAGAACTGGGTCGGTGCCGTCGTAGAGGTCTTTGAAGATACGGGCGATCTCACGCGGGGCAATGTAGCCATGGCGTTCGCCAAAACTGCTGTCATAGCTGCTGGCCCAATCGTCATAAAGCGCCTTGGCGTCTGAGGCCCCATCGATGCTGTAGGCGCGTTCGAGATTGTGTTCCGACATCGTGAACTCCTTCGGCTTGATCTTCCGCAGGATGGCGGGCTTGGGCTGGGGCGACAAGTGTCTTGCATGAGGGGGCCCGCGCTTCCATATTTTCTTGGTGACAGCTTTGGGAGCAGGACATGGCAGGTGGATGGGCACGGGATGGCGCCGTTCAAGAACAGATCGACGCGTCGATCAATGACGAACTGGCGCGGCTGAAAGCGCGAAAGGCTCCTGTCGGAAAAAGCCTGACCCACTGTGTTGAATGCGAAGAGACCATCCCCGAAAAGCGCCGCATCGCCATTCCCGGTGTCAAATTGTGCATCGACTGCCAGCAAGAACGCGATGGTAGCCATAAGGCGCGCGGCGGGATCAATCGGCGGGGATCGAAAGACAGCCAATTGAAATAGAATGCACGCGCTGGCGCTTGCACAACATGTCTCGCCTTCGGCTTGGAATTAGCGCAGTTCAGACTGTCGCTGTAGTGTCCAAAGGTCAGGGGTAATGCGCCACGTTGCGTCTGCATATTTATCAAAAAGAAGAAGCAGGACATGGTGCGCATCCCCTGCTTCTTCTTTTTCCAAATATGCACACACATCGTAGCCGATGTCGTGACACGAGAGGATCAGCCCTCCATCGCCTCCAATTCGTCGATGAAGCCGGAAATCATTTCGAGACCCTTGTCCCAGAATTTCGGGTCGCTCGCGTCAAGACCGAAAGGTGCAAGCAATTCCTTATGGTGCTTCGACCCGCCCGCCTTGAGCATGTCGAAATACTTGTCTTGGAACCCGTCTGGGTTTTCTTCGTACACTGCGTAGAGCGCGTTCACGAGACCGTCGCCAAACGCATAGGCGTAGACGTAGAATGGCGAATGGACGAAATGGGGAATGTAGGCCCAAAAGGTCTCGTACCCGTCCATGAATTCGAACGCTGGCCCAAGCGATTCCGCCTGTACGGACATCCAGAGCGCGTTGATGTCGTCTGGGGTGAGTTCGCCGCCACGACGTGCGTCGTGCAGTTTGCATTCGAAATCGTAAAAGGCGATTTGGCGCACAACCGTGTTGATCATGTCTTCGACCTTGCCTGCCAGCAGAACCTTCTTTTCTGCGTCGTCCTTGGCGTTGTCGAGCATGCGGCGGAAGGTGAGCATTTCCCCGAAGACGGACGCGGTTTCCGCCAGAGTGAGCGGCGTGGAAGAGAGCATCTCACCTTGTTCGGCGGCAAGCACTTGATGTACGCCGTGGCCCAACTCATGTGCAAGCGTCATCACATCGCGCGGTTTGCCAAGGTAGTTGAGCATCACGTAGGGGTGTACGTCGGTCACTGTGGGGTGCGCGAACGCGCCCGGTGCCTTACCGGGCTTCACCGCGGCGTCGATCCAGCCTTTTGTAAAGAAGGGCGCTGCGATGTCACCCATGCGGGGGTCGAATTCGGAATAGGCGTTCATCACTGTCTGTTCGGCTTCGTCCCAACCCACAGTGCGCGTGGCTTCCATCGGCAGGGGGGCGTTGCGGTCCCAGACCTGCATCACGTCGAGACCCAGCCATTTGCGCTTGAGCTCATAGTAGCGATGGCTCAGCTTGGGATAGGCGGCAACCACGGCGTTGCATAGGGCTTCAACCACTTCGGGTTCGACATCATTGGACAGGTGCCGACCAGTCTGGGCTGTGGGCATGCCGCGCCAGCGGTCCATGACCTCTTTCTCTTTGGCCTGTGTGTTGTGGACACGGGAGAAAATTTTAATGTTCTCGGCAAAGACAGCGGCAAGTTCTTTGGCGGCGGCTTCGCGTACCGTCCGGTCCTGTTCGGTGAGCAGGTTCAGCGTGCCTTCGATGTTAAGCGGCTCGCCATCCACTTCGAATTCGAGGCCTGCAATGGTTTCATCGAACAGGCGTTCCCACGCATCGCCAACGACACCCATGTCGTGCAAAAATTTCTCCATCTCGTCCGACAGTTGGTACGGCTTCATCGCGCGGATGCGGCGGATCGCGGGTTTGTAGCGGGCGAGGTCTGCGTTGGCATCAAACAAAGCGTCGACTGTGGCATCGTCAATCCGGTTCAATTCCAGCGTGAAGAAAACCAACGGTGTGGTGTAGTTGGTGATCTTTTCCTGATGGTCGGACAGGAATTTGGCGCGCTGGGCATCGGTGGTCAGCTGATAGTAGCGCAGACCGGCGTAGGACATGATGCGTCCGGCGATGTTTTCGATCTTTTCATGTCGGTGGATTGCGGTCAGGAACTCTTCGGCGCTCAGACCCGCCAACTTGCCTTCGTAATCGGCGGCAAAGCTGCGGCAGGCCTCTTCCAACCAGTCGAGATCGCGCTTGAGTTCAGCAGCGTCATCCGAGGGGTAAAGGTCTGTGAGATCCCATTCTGGCAGATCGCCGAGGTTTTTGCCGCCGCTTTGTGCGTTGGCGTCATAGATCGGGGAAGGGGTGCGCAGCATGGGTCGTCTCCTGTTCTTTGTTGCCTTGGAACCTGTGCCGTGGGGACGAAAGGTTCAAGGGGCAAAGCCGTAGAGACGTGCCGGATTGTCGGTAAAGAGCTTTTGACGGGTGGTTGCGTCGGGGATTGCATCGAGCAAAGTGTTGAGCTGTTGGCCTGCATCTGGCATCGCCACGCCATTCAGCATCAGGTGTGGCCAGTCGCTGCCCCAAAGGATGCGATCGGGGTTGGCTGTTGCCAGACGCTGGATCAAGGTTTGTGGTTCGGGCGTGTGGCGGTAGGTGGCGCTGAGTTTGGTCCAGCAATGGCCGTCTGCCAGCAGGCGTTCAAGCGCCTTCTGACCGTCTGTCAGCCCAAGCGTGGGGTCGGGCCATGCGCAATGATCAAAGACGATTTGCACGGGCAGTGTGGGCACTTGCAGGGCCAGCTCTTCGAGGTGCAGATGGGAATGGGCGAGCATTTCGACGTGTAACCCATGATCCGCCAACACGGGCGCAAGACGTTTCATCCCGTCCCAACTGAGCAACCCGCCATGTACATAGTTCAGCCGCACCGCCTTGCAGTTCTGCTCAGCCAGGGCGCGGATGTCGGCCTCGGTCGTATCATCCGAGATCAGGCAGACTGCGCGAAACTGGTTGCCCATGCGCCGGCTCGCCGCAAGCGTGATGCTGTTGTCGCCGCCATAGAGGATGGAATGCACGATCACGCCGCGTGTGCATCCCAATGCCGTCAGGTGGGTTTTGTAACTGTCGAGCCACGTATCCAGCGTACCAGCAGGTGGGTTTTCGACACGGCCGTTCCACAGCGCGAAGTCGTCTCCGATCAAATGCACATGGGCATCGCAGGCCTTGTCCGGCAGTTTTGCGCTGGGCGGAGTGATGGTGAGCGGCGGAGCGGCGGCGGTGGGCTTATCCATAAGTCTTCAGCAGGTCCTTCAGATCGTCGAGCGTGTTGGCCTCTTGCAGTGGCTTATCACGCCGCCAACGGGACATGCGAGGGAAGCGCAGGGCGATCCCGGATTTGTGGCGTGGTGAGGCGTGGATGCCTTCGAAGGCGATCTCGAAAACGTGGTGTGGGGTCACTTGGCGGACAGGGCCAAAGCGTTGCTGCGTGTTTTTGCGCACCCACGCGGTGATCTTGCGGAATTCGTCGTCGGTCAGACCGGAATAGGCCTTTGTGAAGGGCACAAGATCGTTGCCGTCCCAGACCGCGAAGGTGAAATCGGTGAACAGGTTGGCGCGGCGGCCGTGCCCTTGCTGGGCATAGATCATCACCGCATCGACGGTCAGTGGGTCAAGCTTCCATTTCCACCAATCGCCTTTCTTGCGGCCAGACAGATAGGGGCTGTCCTTGCGTTTGAGCATCAGCCCTTCGGCGCGGTGATCGCGGGCGGTGGCGCGGGTTTGGGCCAGAGTGCCCCACGTGTCGAAGGGCAAGGGCGGTGCAGCTTTGATCGGGGCGTCTTCGGGAAGATCGTACAGCACCGCATCCATCCGCGCACGACGCTCTTGCAGCGGCAGGGCGCGCAGGTCCTGGCCCTCGTGTTCGAGCAGATCATAGGCCAGCAGGATCACTGGCGCGTCCTTCAGCAGCTTTTTCGGCACTGTCTTACGCCCGATCCGGGCTTGCAGGGTGTTGAAGGGAAAGGGTTGCGCGCCGTCCCATGCGACGATCTCGCCATCCAAGACTATACCGTCTGGTAAAAAATCGGTTAAGCGGGCGAATTCGGGAAAACGGTCGGTCATCAACTCTTCCCCGCGCGACCAGACGTGGTGGGCACCGTTGCGCAGGATGATCTGGCCGCGGATGCCGTCCCATTTCCATTCTGCCTGCCAATCTTCAGGTGCGCCAAGCGCTTCGGGGCCATCTTCGAGTTGGTAGGCTAGGTAGAACGGATAGGGGCGACTGTCGTCCGCTTCCACGTCCTCGACTTCGATCAGCGCGTGATAGGTTGTGGTTTCCGGAGTCCACGCTCCCATGAGGCGATGGGCAAGGCTGGCCTCTTCCTGATCGGTGGCCTGCGCCAGTGCGCGAGTCATGAGTTTCTGACTGACACCGATGCGAAAGCCACCAGTGATTAACTTGTTGAAGAGGAACCGTTCGGTCGGGTCGAGTTGATCCCACGCATTAAGGATGCGTGCCTTGCGTTGGTCGACATCAACTGTGGCAAGAGATTTCAGCTCGGTGATCCAGTGGGTCAGAGGCAGGTCGCTGTCCCGACTGGGCGGTGGCAAGGTCAAGGCGATGGTTTCGGCCAGATCACCAACGATGGGGTAGCTTTCTTCGAGCAGCCAAAGCGGGATGCCCCCCATTTCGGCAGCCCATTCGCGCAGTTGGGTGGTGGAGACGGCCCGTTTGGGGCGACGCCCGGAAAAAAGCGCGATGGTCCAGAGTTTGTCGGTATCAGAGGCGGATTTGAAGAAATCGGCCAGCGCTTTTGTTTTGAGGCTGGTTTTGGTGGTTTGGTCGATGGTGGTGAACAGCGAAGAAAAGTCCTTCATTTCACCGCGTCTTTCAGGAACGCTCCCAGCCTTGCCAGAGCCATGTCAGCCGCTTTGGAGCGGCCTGCATGGAGGTGCCACACATGCGCCAGATCCGGCCAGAGATCGAGCGTCACGTCATCCATGGCCTTTGCCAACCGACTCGCGTCTTGGGCAAGCGCCTCTCCTGTTGCGGCTTGAATCATTGTTGGGGGCAGATTTGTCAGGTCGCCTCGCAGAGGTGAAACCGTTGGAAGCGCCGGGTCGATTTCTGGCAGATAGCAAGTCAGAAGGCGTCTCGGCCAAGCGGCTGGAATCAGGATTTCGTCGGGTGCCATCTCAAAACGCTGTGCCAAGTCATCGGAAAAGTCGCCGATAGGGGCGATGAGGCCCAATGCCTTTGGTTGGGCGCGGCCAGTGTCTCGGGCGTGTTGGGCGACCTGTAGGGCAAGGCACCCGCCCGCACTGTCGCCGCACACCGCAACCGGAGGCGTCCCTGCCGCCACCAGATGGTCATAGGCCGCAATCGCATCATCGCGTGCGGCGGGAAACGGGTGCTCAGGGGCAAGGCGATAGGATATAGACACCGCGCGCATGCCCGCAGATCGCGCAAGATGCGCCACCAGCGCCGCATGTGTATGCGGGCTGCCAATAGTGAAACCGCCGCCGTGGATGTATATGAGGAGCGGAGCGTCTGGTCCGACTTCGGGCGGTGTGAACCAAAGCGCGCCGTTGGTGTCTTTCTGGGGGACCATGTCCCGCGGGGTCATCGCACCAAGCGGGGCCGTTAGGGCGAAGATTTGCCGTAGGATCGGCTGGGAGCCTACGAAACGCAGTGTCGGCCGCTCTACGTTTCGGGCTTGCCAACGAAAGAAACGGTCGGCACGGGTGTATTTGGTCATGCGGCCTCTCCGCTGGGGGCTTGGGTGTCGTCTTCGCCTGTGCCGAACTCGGTCTTGAGCACCTGCGCATTGTAGCCTTGTGTGTTTAACCATCGCGCAAAGATTTCGGTGTAACCATGCGTGGCATATATATTTTCAGCATCTGTCGCCTTGATGGCCGACATCAGCCCGTCCCAATCCGCATGGTCTGAGATGACAAAGCCACGGTCGGCAGCACGGCGACGGCGCACACCGCGCAAGCGCATCCAACCCGAGGCGAAGGCGGTAGAGGATGGTCCGAAGCGTCGGGCCCATTGTGAGCCAAGTGCTGAGGGCGGTGCAATCACCAACGCTCCGGGGTGGTCTTTGGCGTTCAGGTCTGGCGTAGCGTGGATCGTATCGGGCAATTGGTATCCTTGGTGACGCAAGACCTCGTTTGTGTTCTCAACTGCACCATGGGTGAGGATGGGGCCAATATCGGGATCGACCATGGCCAACAAACGCTGTGCCTTTCCCAGTGAATACGCGCCCAGAATTGACGCTTTTCCGTCAGCTGCGTTTTGTGCCCACCATGCGTTCAGGTCTTTGGCGACCGTCTTTTGGTCGTCCCATTTGAACACTGGTAAGCCAAAGGTGCATTCCGTGATAAAGCTGTGGCATTCCACCGGTTCGAACGGTTCAGAAATATCATCGGCGACAACTTTGTAATCCCCAGAGGCAACCCAAACTTCGCCGGCGACTTCGACCCTGATCTGTGCGGATCCGGGTAGGTGGCCTGCCGGATGGAACGACACCAAGGCGCCACCGATATTGCGTGTTTCACCGAATTTTACGGTTTCTACGGAAATATCGCCCAACCTGTGGCGCATGACTGGGGCGCAGGCATCGGTGCATAAATAACGGCGGTGACCCGGGCGGGCGTGATCGGCGTGTCCGTGAGTGATCAACGCGCGATCCACGGGACGCCAAGGGTCGATGTAAAAATCGCCAGCAGGGCAGTAGATGCCGCGGTCGGTAAAGGTGAGAACGCTTTGTGCCATACGCATGAGTATAGTCGGCATGCCGCACATCGCCAGAGGGTTGCCAAGGCGCGCCGCAGGCGTAGGGTGTGCGCAACAAGACCATCAGGAGACCCCAATGCAAATTGCCGGATTTCGTCAGCGCCTTTTGTCACGTGTGCCTTTGGCAGGCACATTCCTGAAAACCCCGGCTTACCAATTGATCGAGATTCTGGCGCAATCGGAGTTGGATTTCGTATGTTTGGACGCAGAACACGCGCCTTTTGACAGAAACGCGATTGATGCTTGCTGTGCGATAGGGCGCGCTTTGGATTTTCCGGTATTGGTGCGTAATGGCGATGGGTCGCCACGCGAAATTCTGCAAGCGCTGGATTGCGGTGCAGTCGGAATCGTCGTTCCGCATGTGGACAGCGCAGCAAAAGCCCAAGCAGTCGCGCAGGCAGCGCGATTTGGCCAAGACGGGCGCGGTTTCGCAGGATCAACGCGGTGGGCCGGGTACGCGACGCAATCGATGCCCGATTTGCTTAAGAAATCAGCGGAAGAAACCGTTGTCATGGCGCAGATCGAAGAACCCGAGGGGGTCGAGGCCGCGGAGGCCATCGCCGCCACCGACGGGATCGACGCGCTGTTTCTGGGTCCGGCGGATTTGTCGGTTGGCTATGGGCATGACCACCAGACGTCCGACGATCTGTTTGCTGCGATGGAGCGCGTGGGCAAAGCCACCGAGGCCGCAGGAAAGGCATATGTTTCTTGGGTCGCCAACGCGCAGAAGGCGCAGGAATGGTCCGCTTATGGGATGAGCTGCTTTTTTATCTCGTCTGAGCATTCGTGGATGCGCGCAGGCGCCACAGCCGAGGCGCGGGGTGTCCATGAGATTGGGAAGTCTTAAGCCTTAAAGCTTGAGAAAAGCGATACTGTCGCGCCCGTGACCTGACGGCGCGTATTTGCGTTTTCCATCAGTACCTCGTGCTCTGCGCCATCCACGAGGAGCAATTTGCCACCCTTCCAGTGGGTCATCCTGTCTCGTATCGCTGTTGTATCGACAATGCGTTCATTCGAGCCAACAAAGCACAATGCAGGAAGCGCTGGTGGCGGCATTTGGGCCAGTTCCGCACATTCTTTGAGGGCAGAGTGCAACCACATGAACGATGGCCCACCTAAGCCGAATTGCGGCTCGGCAATGACGTGGCGGCGCATATAGTCAAACATCTCTGGGTCAGAGGTTAGGACGTTGTTCTCGAACGGCTCTGACGCGGGGTAGCTTTTGATTGATGTACCGGGTGCCAGGCGATGACCTTGACCCAGGGCAATGGCCAGCCGGGGCAGGGTCCATGCGACGGGCCGTAGATAGCCGGCCATCTGGATGCCCCACATTGGTCCTGTGAACATGACCGATGCCATGTCACTACCGCTCATCAGTGCGCGCAATCCGATACAGCCGCCCATAGAGTGCGCAACCATGTGCCAAGGTTTTGGCACGTCTGCTCGCCGCGCAAAGGCGCATACGGCCGCCCAATCTTTCTGAAAATCGAGAAAACGCCCGACATGGCCGACCATCGGGTTTGCCCCAAGTCGGTCTGACATACCCTGACCGCGCCAGTCGATGGTGACCACATCAAAGCCTGCGCGGACGAAGTCTTTGGCGTTTCGGCCATATTTTTCGATGTATTCGGTGCGGCCCGGCAAAATGAACACCGTGCCCTTGCTGTCCCGCGCTGCGGCATGCCCGACGCGAATGCGCACCCCGTCGGAGGTGCGCAACCAGAAAGCCTGGGTGTCCGGGCCTTCGGCCAGATCGTCGCGATAGGGCGCGGGATCTGCCATCAGGCGAGGGTGGCGGCCAGCTTCATCGCCATTCCCATGTCGCCGTCGATGGTCAGACGACCGGACATGAATGCGGATGTTGGGTTCAGCGAGCCGTCGAAGATTTCACGATAGGTGTCTGCATCGGCGTTGAACGTGACATCAGCATCGGCGCTGCCTTCGCGTGCGCCGTCGCTGTCGACAATCATGCTGCCTTCGCCTTCGATGTTGAACTGCGCGGTACCATCGATACCTGTGCCGCCCAATTTTTCATTCAGAGCGGTCACTGCCTGTGCCACAACATCACTCATACGGTCTTCTCCTTCGTGATCGCGTTTTGGTGTGTGAGGCTGGCATTTGCCGAACCCCACGCTAAACTCAGAATGGGTTATGAGGTTCATCATGCGCAAACACAAATCTGCCGTTGCGGCATTTCTTTTCACAGTTGCTGTGACGCTGGGTCCTGTTTCGGCGCAAGAGGACATCGCCGCTGATCTTCTGAACCAGCTCGCACAGGCCGAAGACGAAAGTTCAGCTGATCGGCTAGAGCGTCAGGTGCGACAGGAATGGTCCAAGTCGGGATCAGCAACGATGGACCTGATGCTGAAGCGTGGGCAAGATGCCATGGACGTCGACAACATTGACGCAGCGCTTGAGCATTTGACGGCGCTTACTGACCACGCGCCCGATTTTGCCGAGGGTTGGCACACGTTGGCGCTTGCCTACTATCGGGCGGATATGTTTGGCCCAGCAGCGGATGCGCTTGAACGGACGCTCGCATTAAACCCTGTGCATTTCGGAGCGCTTCGCGGACTTGGTGCGATTTTCGAACAGGTCGATAAACCCTACCTTGCGTATGATGCCTATTCGCGGGTACTCACCTTGCGACCGCACGATTCCGACGTGATCGAGGCGTTGGAGCGGTTGGAGCTTCAGGTTAACGGGCAAACGCTCTGATCATCTGATGCCCGAGCAGGACGGCAAAGGACGTCAATATGGCCGGACATGCGCGGGTTGCGGCCATTCTTGGCCCGACCAACACAGGCAAAACCCATTACGCGATCGACAGGATGCTGGGCTATCGCACCGGCATGATCGGTTTGCCACTGCGTCTTTTGGCGCGTGAGGTTTATGACAAGATCGTCGCGGCGCGGGGACCATCAGTGGTGGCGCTGGTTACAGGCGAGGAACGTATCGTTCCGCCGCGCGCGCAGTATTGGGTCTGTACGGTCGAGGCGATGCCCGAGGGCATGGGTTGTGATTTTGTCGGGATCGACGAGATCCAGCTTTGTGCAGATCCTGAGCGGGGGCATGTGTTTACCGACCGACTTTTGCGGATGCGGGGCTTGCAGGAAACGCTGTTCATGGGCTCCGACACGATGCGGGGCTCGATTGGCGCTTTGGTGCCGGGTGTCGAGTTTGTACGCCGCGAGCGGATGAGCCAGTTGTCTTACACCGGGTCAAAGAAGGTCAGCCGCTTGCAACCACGCACGGCGATTGTCGGGTTTTCGGTCGACAACGTCTATGCCATTGCCGAGTTGTTGCGTCGCCAAAAGGGTGGGGCAGCCGTGGTGATGGGTGCATTGTCGCCCCGGACGCGAAACGCGCAGGTGGATTTGTATCAGAACGGCGAAGTTGATTTTCTGGTGGCGACTGACGCCATTGGGATGGGTTTGAATCTGGACATCAACCACGTCGCGTTTTCGTCGCTGACCAAATTCGATGGGCGGCGGATGCGGCCCTTGATGCCAAATGAATTGGCGCAGATTGCGGGTCGTGCCGGGCGAGGTATGTCACATGGCACGTTTGGCGTCACCGGTGAGGCGGGCCCCTTGGCAGAAGAGGTGGCCGAGGCCATCTGCAACCACAGGTTTACGCCGCTTAAAAAGCTGAACTGGCGCAATGCCGACCTGCGGTTCGGCACAATCGATGCGCTGATCGCATCGCTGGAGGAAAGCCCGAAGGACGAACTGCTGGTCAAAGCCCGCGAGGCAGATGACCTTCAAGCACTGAAGGCATTAAGCGCAATTGCCGAGGTTCAGGCGCGTGCGTCCGACCCGAAATCGGTGCAACTTTTATGGGATGTGTGCCGGATTCCCGATTTTCGTGGGATAAGTCACGCGGAACATGCCGGGCTTTTGGAGGTTATTTATGGGTATTTGCACCAACGCGGGGCAATTCCGGATGATTTCCTTGGGCGACAGGTCAACCGGATTGATCGGACAGATGGCGATATTGACACACTGTCGAAACGGTTGGCGTATATTCGCACATGGACCTATGTCGCGCAGCGGAAAGCGTGGGTGCGTGACGAAAGCCATTGGCGTGAGCAGACACGCGCTGTAGAAGACCGACTGTCGGACGCGCTGCACGAGCGCCTGACCCAGAGATTTGTTGACCGGCGCACATCCGTGCTCTTGCGGCGGTTGAAACAGAAGGAGGCCCTTTTGGCCGAAGTGAATGACAAAGGTGAA
>JANSYF010000119.1 GCA_024742575.1 Paracoccaceae bacterium
ATCTTGACCTGACCCAACGTGAAATCAACGTCCTTGACCTGCGTCGGCGTCTTCATCCAGTCCAGACGCTGCGCCTGTTCCGCCCAAAACCCGTCAGGATCGGACACCGAACGCGCATACATCTCTTCGTAACGCGACGCGGCTATGTGCGCCCGCGACACCGTCTCTTTGGATGGCGGATACACGCCCATTCCATCTTTGGTGGTGGCTTGATCATTCATGATTTTGGTCTCCCCTCGCGCGGCCCGATCCCCCTCGGGCGCTTCAGACTGCGATCACAGACGTGTTATCGCGGCTTGCTGAGATCATACTCGACTTTGAAAACAAATAAATAAGCAAATAAAAAACAGAGAGTTAGGTGTAAATATTTTTCAGAACGAAAGGAAAATACGTAAACAAATTTACCCGACGTAACGTAAAGCCCTCAAAAACAAGGCAAGTTCGAATTAACGGAATTCTGGCTGTTTGCGGTAACCGTGGCACGCTGTAGCAGGCTGCGTACTCGCGCATCGGGTGTGACATATTGATCCGGTATGCCGCTGTATGCCGAAATTCGCATGCCCGATTTTTTGTCATCGGCGCGAGACCGCAAAAAAACTAGGCACTGAGTCGCCGATTAAGATCGAACGAGGCTTGGTGCCTGTGCCACGCATCGCATAAGATTAATAAAACTGCAGGAGCGTTACATCCCATGCCTGATTTCAACCCTTTGGATCGCCGGATCGCCGTTGGACGCGGCGATGCGCCTGCAGATCTGGTTCTGCGTGGCGCCAAGATGCTCGATCTGGTGACTGGCGAGCTGCTTGAGGGCGATATCGCAATCTGCGATGGCATGATCGCGGGCACCTGCGGCACCTATGAGGGGGACGAAATCCGGGACATGGCAGGCCTGATCCTTGTGCCGGGTTTCATCGACACCCACCTGCACATCGAAAGCTCGCTGGTTACGCCCTATGAATTCGACCGCTGTGTCGCCCCGCATGGGATCACCACCGCCATTTGCGACCCGCACGAAATCGCCAATGTGGTTGGCGCTTCAGGCATCCGCTATTTCCAAGAGGCGAGCGGCCATACGCTGATGGATATTCGCGTGCAACTGTCCTCCTGCGTGCCCTCGACGCACATGGAAACCGCCGGGGCCGAATTGCTGGCCGCCGATCTTGCGCCGCTCATGGGACATCCGTCGGGGATAGGGCTGGCGGAATTCATGAATTATCCCGGCGTGATCCACCGCGATCCTCAGGTGATGGAAAAGCTGCATCTGTTCGAGGGCGGCCATATCGATGGCCATTGCCCGCAACTCCGGGGTATGGATCTCAACGCATATATCGCCGCCGGAATTTCAACGGAACACGAGGCGACCACGGCTGAGGAAGCGCGCGAGAAGTTGCAAAAGGGCATGCGCGTGTTGATCCGGGAGGGGTCGGTGTCAAAGGATTTGCACGCACTGCAACCGCTGCTGACCGAACGCACGGCACCCTATATGTGCCTGTGTACCGATGACCGGAACCCGCTCGACATCGCGGAAGAGGGGCATCTCGATTACGTGATCCGCACGCTTATCGCCTTGGGCACGCCACCGCTGGCGGCCTATCGCGCCGCGTCGCTTTCGGGGGCAGAGGCGTTCGGGCTTAAAGATCGCGGATTGATCGCGCCGGGGAAACGGGCGGATATCGTGGCGGTTCGGTCGCTTGAGACCTGCGACGTGCAAACAGTGTTCTGCGCAGGGATAGAGGCCACGGAGCAGAATTTTACCAAACGGTCAAAAATAGACCCGGTCGGCACCGGTTCGGTCCACGCGCCGCATCTGACGCCCGGGGATTTCCGTGCCAAGGCCAACCGGGCGGAGACCGACGTGATTGGAATCGTCGAAGGCAAGATCATCACCGAACACCTGCACGAGACCATTGCGGTCGAGGACGGCGACAAACATCCGGACCCGGCGCGCGACCTTATCCGCATCGCGGTGGTCGAACGGCATGGCAAGAACGGCAACATCGCCACGGGCTTTGTGCGTGGGTTCGGGTTGCAGCGCGGCGCGATTGCGTCGACTGTTTGCCACGACCACCACAACATCGCCTGCGTTGGTGTGGATTACGCCGATATGGCGCTGGCGGCGAACCGGCTGTCCGAGATCGAAGGCGGGTTTGTCGTGGCTTCCGGGGGGAAGGTGCTGGCCGAACTGGCGTTGCCGGTGGCTGGGTTGATGAGCCTCGAGCCGTTTGAAGAGGTGCATGACCGGTTGGTGGACCTGCGTGCGGCGGCGAAGAACCTTGGCGTCACGCTCAATGAGCCATTCCTGCAACTGGCCTTCTTGGCGCTGCCGGTCATTCCCGCGCTCAAGATCACCGACCGGGGGATGGTCGATGTGACCAAGTTCGAGATCATTCCCTAACGCGTTGCGGTCGCGAGCAATTCCGTGAGCAGCGGGTTCGGATAGCGACGGTCCAGTGTCACTGCATAGAACAGCTCGTGCAGATCCAGCATCGCCGCCTGCACCAGATCGCCGCGTGCGAGTTCATCCTGCACGACGATGGGGGGCACCACGGCCAACCCGGTTCCCCGCAGGGCCAGAAGGCGGATCATCGCCATATCGTCAACCTCGGCCGCGATGGTGGGCTTGGCCTGCACGCGCGACAGCAACGTGTCAAAGGCGTTGCGGATCTGGGTGTCACGGGTGGGCAGGATCAGGGGGTGATCGGCCACGAGCTCTTCGAACGGTCGGTTGCCGCGCACCCGGTCGGGGGTGCCGAAAAGGCCGACGGTCTGATCCGCCAGTTTTTGCGCCAGGTACGGGCTGATCGCGTCGCGGGCGGGGGGCGTATTGGTCAGCACCACGTCAAGGTTGAGGGCGTCCAAAGCGGCGTAAAGCTCTGCCGCGCTGCCGGACCGCAGGATGACTTCGACATCAGGGCGGCCCAATACCGGTTCCAGAAACGTGATCTGGAAGTTGCGCGACAGCGTGGAGAGCGCACCAACGCGCAAGGCACGGGCAGGGCGGGCTGTTTCGCGCAGGGTGTCGAGCAGTTCTTCCCCGGCGGTGAAGATCGTGTCGGCGTGATCGAGCGCGATGCGTCCCGCCTCGGTCAGGTGAAGGGCGCGGCCTCGGCGCTCGAACAGAGTTTGGCCGATGCGTTCTTCCAACTGTTTGATTTGCGAAGACAAAGCCGATTGTGACAGGTTCAGCCGTTCGGCTGTTCGGGTGAGGTTGCCGTCATGGGCCACGGCCCAGAAATAGCGAAGGTGATGATAATTCAAGTCTGACATTCGTTCTGTTTAAGTGAACGATAATTGATGAACAATGTATTTTTATTCACCAAAGGCGCGGGCTAGGTCCCCCTGCAAGATCACGCCCTTACAGGAGACCGTATCATGATCACCGCTTTGCCGCTTTTGGCCCC
>JANSYF010000125.1 GCA_024742575.1 Paracoccaceae bacterium
CTTGCATACTTGTCGCCCACTCGGGCATGTTGACGTCGGGTGAGTTCGGTCCAAGCCATCGTGATCTCCGTTCAGCTTTGCAACCGAACAGAAGCACAACATGCTGAACTCACTCAATTAGTTTCAAATCGGGCTCTCAGAGCATACGCTACGAGTTTATATCGAAAGCGCTCGTTTTAAGCTGGGGGCGTTAAACACCACCCATGCGGTAGCGCGCGCAATGGCGCGTGGTCAGATCGTGGTTTAACACGAAAAGATTGTTTCCAAGTGCGAAACAAAACTGACAGAGCGCTGCAACGTTCGGTGTCAGAAGAAACGATTCACCTTTGAGCACGAGCCTGCCCCCCGGAAACGGAGGACATGTTTATGATTCGATATCTCTATGGGGACCAATTGGCCAAATACCCGAGATTGGCCCGCACCATGTTCGAGGGTCGTGCGGACCAGTTCAAGACACGTCTGGGGTGGGATGTAGCCGTCAACGCGGACGGGCAAGAGCGAGATGAGTATGACGACCTCAATCCGCTTTACGTCATCTGGGAAACCGCGTCTGGGGCGCATGGCGGATCAATGCGCTTCCTTCCGACAACGGGTCGTACGATGGTGAATGATCACTTTGTCAACCTGACAGATGGTGTGCCGTTTCAAAGCCCCTTCATTTGGGAATGCACACGGTTTTGCCTATCTCGGCATGGAGAACCGGGTACCGCGGCGGCTTTGATGCTGGCAGGTGGCGAAATTATGCAAGGCTTTGGGATCAAGCACTTTGTTGGCGTGTTCGACGCGCGCATGGTGCGGATCTATAACCGGATTGGTGCCGCGCCGCATGTTCTGGGCACGCAAGGCGAAGGCCGGCAGTCGATCAGCGTGGGCCTGTGGGAATTCAGCGAGGCTGCACAAATACGGGTGTCGCGGGTGGCTGGTATTCCTTTGCAGGCATCGCGTGGTTGGTTCGAGGCGTCTTTTGGTGACGTGGTGCCACAACGGGATGTGAGTGCCGCCTGACGCTGGTGCCTGTCGCGCGGGCGCTATAGGGTCCGCGCATGACCTTGCCCGCGCTTACCTATTCCGAAGATCAGGCTGCTGCACATGATGCGGTGGCCGATATGTTGCGCGAGGCGGGCATCGACCTTGATGATGGCCTGCTGCTGCCTCCGCGCGATGGCAAGGCCAAGATCATGGCGATCACGGGCAAGGCCGGATCGGGGAAGACGCTGCTTTTGGCAGAGCTTTGTAAATCCCTGCAGACCGCAGGTGTCGAGGTTGTGTCGGGCGACTACGAAGGGCGCAGGCGGAAAGACCGCCGAACGCTTGCAGTGCTGGCGCCGACCAACAAAGCGGCGTTCGTGTTGCGGATGCGCGGTGTGCCCGCGACGACCATTCACCGTATTCTTTATACGCCCGTCTATGATCCTGAATACGAACGCATCGCCGAATGGCTGATGGGCAATGGTGACAAGCCTGAGATCGAAGGCTTGACTGAAGAGGCATTGGCACGCGCGCAGACGTCTTTTGAATCGCACAAGTCGGTTCCGGCGGCTTTGGCCGCAGCGGGTTTGCGCGGATCGGATTTCATCACCGGTTGGAAGCGGCGGGAAGACCCTCTGGACATCGGATTCGTCGACGAGGCGTCAATGCTGGATGAACGACAGGTCGAGGATCTGCGCGAGATTTTCCCGAACCTGCTGCTTTTCGGCGATCCGGCGCAGTTGGCGCCTGTGAACCAGTCCGGCAAGATGGTGTTCGAAACCTTGGATCCCAGCCAAGTGTTGAACCTGAACCGCATTCACCGGCAGGACGCGGATAATCCCATTCTTGATCTTGCGCATGCCTTGGCTGATCCGCAGCTTGATTTCTACGCATTCGAGCGGATGGTCGAAGATATTTCCCGCACAGATGATCGGGTTGTTCTGGGGCAACGGGTCGAGGTCGATCTGATGGCGCGCTCCCCGGTTCTGGTCTGGCGTAATGCGACCCGGATTCGCCTGATCAACGCGTTCCGCGCGGTGCATGGCGCACCCGAGGATTCGCTGCTCGAAGGGGAACCCCTGATCTGTGACGGGCTGGAGTTGCCATTGAAGCACCGCAAGAAACGGCTGGACCTAGAGGCGCGGGGGCTGATCAAGGGTGCGCAGGTGATCTACCTTGGGCCGGGGCGCAAGCCGGGGTTTTCGCGGTTGCATGTGATCGGGGCGGAAGACCCGCAAGTGTCAGCGGCGTCGATCGTGAAAATCGAGAAACCTGATGAGGAAGAGCCGTTCATCCCCTTTGCCGCGCGCATGGGGGCGACGTTCCTGCACGGTGCTGCGGTGACGATCCATAAAGCGCAGGGGTCGCAATGGGACACGGTTCAGGTGTTTGCGCCCGATCTAGAAGTCGCGGCGCGCATGGGGCGGAGCGAGGCGGGCCAGCCTTTGTGGAAACGGCTGGCCTACGTTGCGATCACCCGCGCGTCGACCCGTCTGCATTGGGTGGTGCGCAACCGGTTGTCGAAACCCACCGGGCCATTGCAGGTGGATGATCTGAGGGCCGCGCCTGCGGCCCCCTTGGCGCTTGAAGTCGAAGCTGATTTCTAGAGCTTGACGATCTGCTTGCCGGTATTGCCGCCCTTGAGCATGGCGATGAATGCATCGGGTGCGTTTTCCAGA
>JANSYF010000040.1 GCA_024742575.1 Paracoccaceae bacterium
ACAGGGTCTCCAAGCGTGACTTGCCCAGTGGAACATGGGGGGTTAATAACTTCTGTAGACCGGCGAGAGTGAAGCGGGTCATGGATGAACTCCTTGCAGGGAAAGAGTCCGTGGTCAGAATCCATCTCGCCGGTCGGCACCACCCCAAAAATCGGCAAAATCAGCCCACTGTCGTGTAGTGTGGAAAAGAACCAGACGCTGATCTACATCGCCCATGCGGCGGAACTGACCGACGGGTCAGCCAAGGTGTCGATGTCGACGGTTCCGCTATACGGGTCGGACTAGGCTAGCAAACGCGCCGCAACCGCTGGCAAATCATCGAAGTGTTCAATAATTGCCTCCGGCTCCAGCGCCGCCATATCATCGCCTGAAGGCCCAAAGCCGACCAAAACACAGGGCACGCCGACAGCACGTGCTGTGTCACGGTCTGTTTTGGTATCGCCAATAAGGCAGCTATGCGCGACAACACCACCTGCCCGCTCGACCGCCGCGATGTAAGGCGCAGCATCCGGTTTGCGCGTGGGCAGCGTGTCAGCTCCGACCAGTGATCCAAACGCATCCCGCACGCCCAGCCGCGTCATCAGCGTTTCTGCCAAACCTTCGGGTTTGTTTGTGCAAATGCCGACCACCATGCCGTTTGATTTGAGTGCCTCGACCGCATCCATCGCGCCGGGATACAGAACTGTGTGCGTGTCGATTGCATCGCCATAGGCAGATAACAGCACCGGATAATACTGGTCGATTAGCTCGGCGGAATACTGCCCAGCCCGTTCCAGTCCGAGCGTCAGCATCGCCCGCCCCCCCCGTAGCGCCGTTCCCGCATCGCGGGCTGGGTCGAGTCTCGTCTCAAAACCCATCATAGCAAAGCAATGGTTGGCCGCTGCGATCAGGTCGCCGCTTGTGTCGGCCAATGTGCCGTCGAGATCGAAAATTACCGTCCGCACCACGTTTCTCCTGTCACAAGTCGCAACCATGTGTGAAATCTCGCGCCTTGCGGCACGCAACCAGACCGATAAAAGGACCACAGGCAAAACACAAAGAGAAACCTAATGAGCATAGCCTTGGTCATCCTTGCGGCAGGCAAGGGCACACGTATGGAGTCGGACCTTCCCAAGGTTCTGCACAAGATCGGTGGTGCCCCTTTGTTGCACCACGCGATGCTGTCCGCATCAGCGTTAGAGCCAGAGCGCACAATTGTCGTCACCGGCCATGGTGCAGATCTGGTCGAAGCCGCCGCGCTTGAGTTCGACGCCGACGCGATAGCAGTCCGACAAGATGAGCAACTGGGCACCGCCCATGCCGTCAAACAGGCTAAAGACGCGCTCGACGGGTTCGAGGGCGACATGATCATGCTCTACGGTGACACGCCATTCATCACGACAGACACGCTAGAAGCAATGATCGCCGCACGCACGACACATGATGTTGTGGTGCTTGGTTTTAAGGCAGCCGACCCCGCTCGCTATGGTCGCTTGATCATGGACGATACAGGCCTGACACGGATCGTCGAATACAAAGATGCTTCTGACGCAGAGCGCGAGGTAACACTTTGTAATTCTGGCGTCATGTGCGCCGACGCCGCTACTTTCATGGATCTTGTTTCCGCCGTAGGAAACGATAATGCCGCTGGCGAGTATTACGCCACCGACATCGTTGGAATCGCCAAAGCACGCGGGTTAAAAGCCACTGCAGTCACGTGCGACGAGGCGGAAACCCTTGGCATCAATTCCCGTTTGGAACTCGCCTCCGCCGAAGCCCTGTTTCAGCAGTCCAAGCGCCGGGAACTGATCGAAGACGGTGTGATGATGCAGGCCCCCGACACCGTTTTCCTGTCCTTCGACACGATCATCGGCCGCGATGCAGAGATCGAACCCAACGTGGTTTTCGCCCCCGGCGTCACCGTCGAGTCCAATGCACGCATCCGTGCCTTCAGCCACCTTGAGGGCGCACATGTCAGCCGCGGCGCAACCGTTGGCCCCTTTGCCCGACTGCGCCCCGGTGCGGAACTGGCCGAGGATGTCCACATCGGCAACTTCGTCGAGATCAAGAATGCCAGTATTGATGAGGGCGCAAAGGTAAATCACCTGACCTATATCGGCGATGCCCAAATTGGCGCGCGCACGAATATCGGTGCAGGTACGATTACCTGCAATTACGATGGCGTAATGAAGCACAAGACCATCATTGGTCGCGATACCTTCATCGGGTCGAATACGATGCTGGTGGCCCCGGTCACAGTGGGTCATGAAGCGATGACGGCCACGGCAACAACCGTCACAAAAGACGTACCAGACGGAGCCATGGCCATAAGCCGGGCAGAGCAGAACAACAAACCGGGATTTGCGCGCAAGCTTTTCAGTATCTTACGCGCGAAAAAAGCCAAGCAGGCAAAGGGTTAAGAGTATGTGTGGAATTGTTGGCGTTCTCGGGCAGCACGAAGCGGCCCCGCTTTTGGTTGAGGCGCTCAAACGGCTGGAATATCGCGGGTATGACAGTGCGGGGATTGCGACGGTCAACAATGGCGCGCTGGACCGCCGCCGCGCGGTTGGCAAGTTGGTGAACCTGTCAGACCTTTTGGTGCACGATCCCCTTCCCGGCAAATCAGGCATCGGCCACACCCGCTGGGCCACCCATGGCGAACCCAACGCCAAGAACGCCCACCCTCACCAATCCGGCCCAGTGGCCGTGGTTCACAACGGGATCATCGAGAATTTCAAAGACCTGCGCGCCGAACTGGCGCAGCACCAGATCACGCCCCAAACCGACACCGATACGGAAACCGTGGCGCTGCTCACTCATCACTACATCCAGCAGGGCATGCCGCATGTGGAGGCCGCCCGCGCCTGTCTAGCCCGGCTGGAAGGTGCGTTTGCACTTGCGTTCCTGTTTGACGGCGAAGACGATCTGATCGTCGCGGCCCGCAAGGGCAGCCCTTTGGCTATCGGCCATGGCGACGATGAAATGTATGTTGGATCAGACGCTATTGCGCTGGCACCAATGACCGACACGATCACCTATCTCGAAGAAGGCGATTGCGCCGTCCTGACCCGCCAGACACTTGATATCTTTGATGAAAGCGGTGTGCGTGTGACCCGGCCAAACCGCACCATCAACACCGATGCCACCCGCGTGGACAAGGCTGGGTACAAGCATTTCATGGCCAAGGAAATTGCCGAGCAGCCTACCGTTCTGGCTGATGCCCTTCATGCCTACCTCGACGGCAACACCATCGTCCTCCCCGATGCACTGCCCGATTTTGCCAAGATCGACCGCTTGACCATGGTCGCGTGCGGCACGGCGTTTTATGCGTGCCTCACTGCCAAATACTGGTTTGAACAATTGGCGCAAATGCCCGTCGAAGTGGATATCGCGTCGGAATTTCGCTACCGCGAACCGCCGGTGACGCCGCGCACTTTGGCGCTGTTTGTCTCACAATCGGGCGAAACCGCAGACACACTGGCCGCACTTCGGTACTGCAAAGGCAAAGCCGACGGCATATTGTCGGTTGTCAACGTAGCAGAAAGCTCGATCGCGCGGGAAAGCGACGTCGCCCTGCCAATCCATGCCGGTGTTGAAGTTGGCGTTGCATCTACCAAAGCGTTTACCTGCCAACTGAACACCCTCCTGCTTCTGGCGCTAGATGCCGCGGTGAAACGAGGCGTAATGACGCCCGATCAACTCGCGGAAAAGCTGACCCACCTTCGGGCGCTGCCCGGTTTATTTAACGTCGCATTGGATCGCGACCCAACCATGGCCGATGCCGCACACAAGATCGCAGAAGCGCGGGACGTGCTGTTCCTAGGCCGCGGCCTGATGTATCCACTTGCACTTGAAGGCGCTCTTAAACTGAAAGAAATCAGCTATATACACGCCGAAGCTTACGCATCAGGCGAACTCAAACACGGCCCTATCGCGCTGATCGACAAAAACGTTCCGGTGATCGTTATGGCCCCGCGCGATTCTCTGTTTGAGAAGACAGTATCAAACATGCAGGAGGTCATGGCACGCGGCGGAAAGGTCTGCCTGATCACCGATGCGTCGGGTGCCGAAGCTGCAGGCGCGGATGTCTGGCGCACCATCATCCTGCCTTCGGTCGACCCGGTGCTGTCGCCCCTTCTTTATGCACTGCCCGCGCAGCTGATCGCCTATCACGCAGCCATCGCCAAGGGCACCGATGTGGACCAGCCGCGCAACCTTGCCAAATCCGTCACCGTGGAATGACGCTCGACGACGCCCTCGACCAACTGCGCGCCAAAGCCGAACCCGGTCGCGCGGAACAGATGGCCGCGTATCACAAGATCGACCGCCCCTACCTGGGCGTGGCGAATCCTGAAACGGATATCCTCGTCCGTGATTGGCGTCAGTCGCTGGACTTGGCAGATCGCCTGACACTGGCGCGGGACCTCTGGACAACGAATATCTTCGAAGCACGGGTCGCAGCAGCAAAACTTCTGACTCAGGCGCGGATCAAACCGTCAGACGCGGACGCTTGGGATCTCATCACATCTTGGGTGCCAGATTTCGACAGCTGGGCCATCGCCGATCATGCCTGCATGGCGG
Organism: Paracoccaceae bacterium; assembly: GCA_024742575.1. GTDB lineage: Bacteria > Pseudomonadota > Alphaproteobacteria > Rhodobacterales > Rhodobacteraceae > Marivita. Next base: position 4,561 of record JANSYF010000040.1, read on the forward strand.
GGCAGCGACGCTTGAATGCAGACCCATCTCGCCTTGACGCGGTCGAGGCCTGGACAACAAGCAACCATATGTGGACCCGCCGTGCCGCGCTGGTCATCACCCTGCCCTGGACCAAACAGAACCACCCCACGCCCGAGGAAACCACAGCACGTGACCGCATCCTTGGCTGGGCTGCAATCTATGTGAGCGACCCTGACTGGTTCATCCAGAAGGCCGTGGCTTGGTGGCTACGCGACCTGTCAAAACACGACCCAGACCGGACACGCGCCTTTCTTGCCGCCCATGGGGACGAGATGAAACCCTTTGCACGCAAAGAAGCCGCACGGCACCTACCCGTCTGAAAACACTTGCACTTCGACCAGATCGGTCAGGGGCACACCAAGCAGCCGCATCGCCGGCAAGGACAAACGGCTGCCGCCGTCCGCGATGGGTATCAGATCGACCTGCACAGTCTCGCCCGTTCCGGGATAGACCACACGGCCCTTTGCGGCCGCCGTGACAAGCGGTGTCTCAAGCCAAAAGCCCGGTTGCGCCGGGTTACCTAAAGACACGATGGTGCTGCCCAAAGCCCGCTCTGCAACGGTTGTGGCCGGGGCGGCTGCCGCAGCGCGTTCTTCGGCGGTCGTGGTGTCAAACGCCTCTGCCGTGCGCGCTGTGGTTGGGGGCCGCCTCACCTCGGTTTGCACAGCCTCGGGCCGGGATTGCGGGCGCGTTTGGCCATCGCCAACCACAGGAGCAGCATCGGGCACAATCCCCAAAGCGCCGCATCCCGCCAAGACCCCGCAAAGCCCCAGAATTCCAAACGTCTCTCTCATCCGAGTCTCCGACCTTCGTCTCGAATTTCAGTGTCGCGCCATACTTGCCCACTCTCCAACGAAAGGCTAGGCTCCCCGGCATGACACCGCTTATTGATCCCTTCCAGCGCGCCATCACCTATCTGCGCGTCTCCGTCACGGACCGCTGTGATTTCCGCTGCGTGTATTGCATGTCGGAAAACATGACCTTCTTGCCCAAGAAGGAGTTGCTCACACTGGAAGAACTGGATCGCATGTGTTCGACCTTCATTGGTCTAGGCGTCGAAAAGCTGCGGATCACAGGTGGTGAACCGCTTGTGCGGCGGGATATCATGACGTTTTTCCGGTCGATGACCCGTCATCTGGATGCTGGCACGCTCAAGGAATTAACGCTGACGACCAACGGCTCTCAGCTAGATCGGTTTGCAGGCGATCTCTACGATGCAGGTGTGCGCCGCATCAACATCTCGCTCGACACACTGGACGAGAAAAAATTTGCCGATATCACCCGATGGGGCCGCCTGCCACAGGTTCTCAAGGGTATTGATGCAGCGCAACGTGTCGGAATGCGCGTGAAGATCAACGCCGTGGCCTTAAAGGGCTTCAACGAAGACGAACTGTTTTCCATGACCGAATGGTGCGCCGCGCGTGACGTAGACCTGACTTGGATCGAGGTCATGCCGATGGGAGACATCGGCAATGAGGACCGTCTGGGCCAGTATTGGAAGCTCAGCGAATTGCGCGATGAACTTCGCAAGAAATACACTCTGACCGACCTGCCCGAACGCACAGGCGGCCCCGCCCGCTATGTCCGGATCGAAGAAACCGGCCAAAAAATAGGTTTCATCACGCCGCTCACGCATAATTTCTGCGAAAGCTGTAACCGCGTCCGCCTCACATGCACAGGCGAATTGTTCATGTGTCTGGGACAGGAAGACAATGCCGACCTGCGCTCGGCCCTGCGCAACCATCCGCACAGCGATGCGCCACTCGAACAGGCCATCCGAGACGCAATCACGCTGAAGCCCAAGGGCCACGATTTCGACTATTCCCGTCAAACGGTGGATGGCCGCGTCTCGCGCCACATGAGCCATACCGGCGGCTGATGCGATGTAAGCGAGGGGCCAGCCCCTCGCGCTCCCCGGGATATTGGGAAAACAAAGAAGAACGACCGTAACCCCCTGCAATGTAGCAGGGGGCTTCTTCGTTTGCGGTCATCGGCGTCCCCGCCTGTACCGCATCGTCAGAATAGCGATAGCAAGTTAACGAAACCTTGTTTCTTCGTTTTAAGAATATGCCGGGGTTTGGGGCAGAGCCCCAACGGCTTGACGCGCCACAGGCGCGGCAAGCTCCCCCTGCGCGCCGCAGGCGCTCATTTGTCTCAAACCCGAGAAATCTGACCGCCACCTACGGGCGCACGCACGCCGGTTGTTCCTGGTGCCGAGGTCGGCAAACCACGCATCACCCGGACTGCCAGATATGCGAAGGCCTGTGCTTCCAGCATGTCGCCATTAAGCCCCACTGCCTCAACCGGTTGCACTTGGCAGTCTAGTGCACTCTCAAGCATCGCCATCATCACCGGGTTCTGTCGCCCGCCTCCGGTCACAAGAACACGGTGCGGCGGAACCGGACAATGCTCCATACCCTGCATTACTGCCGCCGCGGCCATCGCAGTCATCGTGGCCGCCGCATCGGCATCATCCAATTCACGAACCAGATCGAGCATGAGAGAGAAATCATTACGGTCCAGAGACTTGGGCGGCATCTTGCGAAAATAGCCTTCCTCAAGGAACAGCTCCAAAGCACCATCGACAACCTGCCCCTGCGCCGCCATGGCACCGTTCCTGTCATAACCCAAACCGCGTCGCTCCATCATCAGGTCGTTGATCGGCGCATTGGCCGGGCCAGTATCAAAAGCCAGCAAAGCGCCCGCTCCCTCGGGCGCGGTCGACTGCGGGTCGACCCAAGTCAGGTTTCCCACCCCCCCCAAGTTCAGGAACGCCAGCGGCGCATCTGCCCCGATCCATTTGGCACAAGCCCAGTGAAAGAACGGCGCAAGCGGCGCACCTTCGCCCCCCAACTCCACATCGTTCGATCGGAAATCCCAGACCACATTGCACCCAAGTGCATCAGCCAAAGCCGCGCCATCGCCCAACTGGTGTGTGCCACGACCCCATGGCTCGTGCGCTAGGGTCTGACCGTGAAAGCCGATCACCTCGGCGTCAAACCCGTGCAACGCCGCGACATGTGACCGGAACACGACCTCTGCGGCGTCCGTCAAATCATCCCCCGGCCATTTGCCCAATGCCGCCCGCAATACTGCCTGTTCGGCATCGGTATAGGCCCGATACCCAGACGCACCGAATTCGGAAATCGTGATCCCGTCCGTCAGAACCAGCGCCGCATCGACACCGTCTAAAGACGTGCCCGACATCGCGCCCAAGGCCCAGATTGGTTCTGCCAACTTGCCCTTCACCTTTTCCCCTGCCCTGCGTATAGCTGCCCTCACCATTCTATAACGAGGCAACCCCATGACCTACCATCCCAAATCGGACTTCATGCGCGTCATGATGGAGCGTGGCTTTCTCGCCGATTGCACCGATTATCAGGGCCTTGACGAGGCATTGGTGCAAGGGGTGGTGCCGGGCTATATCGGGTTCGATGCCACGGCAAAGTCGTTGCACGTGGGCAGTCTCATCCAGATCATGATGTTGCGCTGGTTGCAAAAGACCGGGCACAAGCCGATCACGCTGATGGGCGGCGGCACCACCAAAGTGGGTGATCCCAGCTTTCGCGCCGATGAACGCCCACTGCTGACACCCGCGCAGATCGACGACAATATCGACGGGATCAAGCAGGTCTTCGCCAAATACATCTCTTACGATGACGGCGACACCGGCGCTTTGATGTTGAACAACGCGGAATGGCTGGACGAACTCAACTACCTCGATTTCCTGCGCGACATCGGGCGGCATTTCAGCGTCAACCGGATGTTGTCTTTTGAGTCGGTAAAATCCCGCCTCGACCGGGAACAGTCGCTGTCCTTTCTCGAATTCAATTACATGATCCTGCAGGCCTATGACTTCCTCGAACTGAACCGCCGCTACGGGTGCTTGATCCAATTCGGCGGCTCGGATCAATGGGGCAATATCGTCAACGGGATCGACCTGACCCGCCGCGTGCTCGATCACCAGATCTTCGGCCTCACCTCGCCGCTCCTGACGACCAGTGACGGCAAGAAGATGGGCAAATCCGCCGATGGCGCGGTCTGGCTCAACGCCGACATGCGCAGTCCCTACGAATTCTGGCAGTTCTGGCGCAACACGACCGACGCCGATGTGGGCCGTTTTCTCAAACTCTATACCGAACTGCCGATCGAGGAATGCGATCGCCTTGGCGCGCTTGAAGGATCCGACATCAACGACGCCAAGATCATCCTCGCCAACGAGGTCACAACACTGTGCCACGGGGCCGAGGCGGCAGCGGCGGCCGAGGCCACCGCGCGCGAAGTGTTCGAGAAAGGCGGCATCGGGGATGATCTGCCTTCCGTCACCCTGACCTTGGACGAAGTCGGCGACGGTATCTCGATCGTGCAATTGATCGTCCGATCCGGTCTTGCGAAAACCGGCAAAGAGGCCAAACGCTTGATCGCGGAAAACGGCGCAAAGATCGACGATGCCCCACTCACAGACGCAGGGCTTATGATCGACACAAGTGCTCTGGCCAACCCGATCAAACTCAGCGCGGGCAAGAAACGTCACGCGCTGGTGAAACTGGGCTGATCTGATATCCGCGCCCAGCAGGTCAACACCTCTGGGCGCGCATTAACCCTTCGACAAGTTTTGTGCGACATGCTGTGTGCATGTTACCCAACCCGTTTCCACAATCTGACGCCTATGCCAACACGCTGCGCACCCTTGGGACTGGCGTCCAAGTTGAAGCGGTTGGCGAAAAGGGCCGCTGTCTGATTCAAACGCGCCGGTTTCCGATCATTGGACCCGTGAACCTAATCTCCCGCGGGCCTGTCGGACTGCCCCTCTCCGGCTCTGCCGATTACTTAAGCGCACTTGATATACTTGGGCCCCTGATCATCAATACAGGTAGTCCCGATATCCCCGTTGTTGGCAAGGTCATGTTGGCAAAGCCTAAATCTGTCGCCCTGCTCCCTCTTTCTGATCCATGCTGCATGCGCAGAAACCTGCACCAGAACTGGCGAAACGCGCTCAAAAAGACAGAGCGCGTAGGGCTTCGCGTTACAAACACAGCGTACCGTCCAGAACAGCACGACTGGTTAATCGCAGCGAACGCAGCACAGCAAAAGACCAAGCGCTATCACAACTGGCCCACCCGATTTCTCAACGCTTTTGCGTCGGAAAACCCCGGCCGTGCACGGGTGATCACCGCCTTGGATCACAAGACCCCAATCGCGGGCATGCTCATCCTCTGTCACAGGCCTTGGGCCACATACCATCTGGGTGTCACCACCGACGCCGGGCGCAGATCAAATGCCCACAACCTGACGCTTTGGAAAACAATGCTCTGGCTGGCACAACGGGGCTACGACACGCTGGATCTTGGCTTGCTCACCGGGCCGGACAGCCTTGATCGCTTCAAACTCCGCACCGGCGCAACCAGTCATTCATTGGGCGGAACATGGCTTCGCTTGCCACGCCGGTTTTGGCGTCAGTTTCCCAGCATCCACGCCCCATCCGGCCAAAACGCGTGATATGCGAACGCGAACATCACGTCATGCGGCACATCGCGCCCCTGCCCATCACGCACCCGGATCGACCCGACATCGCGTCCGCGACCAATGCGCGCCGTGTCCAAGGCCGAGGCCTGCCCTGCCCGCCACGAAATGACGACACCTGCCTCCTGCACTTCACCCTCACGCGCAAGCCGATCCATCGGCCAAGCCCGATCGCCAACCCGCACCACTCGCGCCAAGGCATCAATGCCATGCGGCGGCACCTCTCCTGAATACAGGAAGGGTCGGGTTGAACTGTCGTACCCCTGATACGGATTGCGCCCATAGTCGCGGTTAAAGCCCGGCTCTGCCATCACCAACCCATCGGGATGGCGCGCAGTGAACTCGGCCCAACTTTCCATCCAGCTGGGCAGCGTGTCCAGCTCCGTACCGGTCAATTCACCGACGATGGCTTCGCCAATCGCCTGCTGCCACCAGCTTTCGGTCTCACGGTCATACATGATCATATCAGAATTGCGCAGCTTACCTGAGACGCCAAAACTCAACACCTGACCATTCACCCGCCGATCAAAGGTCAGCGCCGAATTACACAATGGGCAAAAGGTCACCGCCACGGGCACGCCACCGACCACGTCATTCACGATCTCATGCCACGTCAGATACCGGATTGGGTAGGCGCGCGCTTGCCCGCCCATCTCAAGCGTGATCACCGGTTCGGTCGGATCAATTCCGGTCTTGCCCGAAGCGCGTACAAAAGACGGCGCATCCAGCGCCGGGATACCATCCTTGGGCGGTCCACCAGACAGAATTTCGACCCAGTTGGGAACAGACGTCTTTTCAAAATCGGTTTGCGGCCATTCATGCCGCCAGAACTCAGGGCTGGCCATAGCTGATGAGGCAAGCAGAACAGCAAGAAAAAACGCCCAGATTGATCCACGCATCAACAAACCTCCCTCGAACCAGGGACAGCTTGCCGGAAAGCATACGACATGCACAGCCCTGCACACGCAGCTGTGACTGCGCGCGATCCTGTGCTTCTTCTTTTTTGCAAATATGCAAACCGCATTTGCAAAGGTGCAAACCATCCGATCCGGAGCAGAACTTTGCAAATTGCGCCGCCCAATGGCGGCAGCAAAAACCTGTGTGTGGCCCCGAAGGGCCACGCACATCTAAATCACTCGATGACAGTCACATCAGCCATGACGTCGGGCTGCCCCACCACTTCGCCATTGCGACCTTCGCCGCGTTTGATCGCGTCAACCACATCCATGCCTTCGGTCACGGTGCCAACAACCGTGTATTGACCATTCAGGAAATACCCTTCCTGAAACATGATGAAGAACTGCGAATTGGCCGAGTTCGGGCTTTGCGAACGCGCCATTCCGACAACACCCCGGTCGAATGGCAGGTCTGAAAACTCCGCCGGAAGATCCGGGCGGTTCGAACCACCACGCCCGGCCATGCGCATGTCGCCGCCGTCGATCTTGCCGAACTCGACATCGCCTGTCTGCGCCATGAAGCCGTCAATCACCCGGTGAAAAACGATGCCATCATAAGCGCCCTCTTCTGCCAACGCGGTGATTTGCGCCACGTGCTGCGGTGCCACGTCCTCAAACAAGTCGATGGTCACGGTGCCACTGGCCTCGCCTGCAACCTCAATTTGCAACCCCGTCGCCAGCGCCGGGGACGCCAGCAGGGAAAAGGCAATCGCCAGCTTACGCATCTGCGGCCACCTTAACAGAAATCATCCGATCCGGGCTTGCAGGTGGCTCGCCACGGGTGATGGCGTCCACATGTTCCATGCCTTCGATCACGCGACCGTAGACGGTATATTGTCCGTTCAGAAAGTGATTGTCGCCGAAGTTGATGAAGAACTGCGAATTGGCCGAATTCGGGTTCTGCGAACGCGCAGCACCCAGCGTGCCCCGGTCATGCGGCAGCTTGGAAAATTCGGCTGGCAGATCGGGCAGATCCGACCCACCTGTGCCCGCGCGGCGCAGGTTGAAATCGTCTTCCATGTCGCCGTGTTCCACATCGCCTGTTTGCGCCATGAAGCCGTCGATCACCCGGTGGAAACACACGTTGTCATAGGCACCAGAACGGGCCAGTTCTTTCATGCGCTCGGCATGTTTGGGCGCCACGTCGGGCAGCAATTCGATGGTAACAGTTCCGTCCTTCAGCTCGATCAGGATTGTGTTTTCGGGGTCTTTGATCTCGGCCATGCCGTGCTCCTTCAAATGGTCAGTTGCGGCAAGACTTAAAGCGCGGCTTGCAGATTGCCAAGGACCGCATTGACCTCTGCGTCTTACAGAGCCATCACAGAGGTGACTCAGATCAGGAGGGGCAGATGGCCTGGAAAACGCTCGACGACATGGACCTCGCTGGCAAACGCGTGCTGACACGGGTGGATATCAACGTGCCGCTGGACAACGGACGGGTGACAGATGCAACGCGCATCACCCGGATCGTGCCAACGATCACAGATATTTTGGCCAAGGGTGGCACGCCGATCCTGCTGGCGCATTTCGGGCGTCCCAAGGGAAAACCAAACCCAGAAATGAGCCTGCGACTGGTTCAACCGGCACTGGAAGAGGCGTTGGGCCGCAGCGTGACCTTCATCGAACGCCCCTCGCGAGACGCCATCGATGCCCTGCCAGGCGATGCTGTCGTCTTGATTGAAAACACGCGTTTCACGCCAATGGAAGAAGCCAATGATCCCCAGATGGCGCAATTTCTTGCGTCACTTGGTGACATATTTTGCAATGACGCCTTCTCGGCCGCGCACCGTGCACATGCATCGACAACTGGTGTGGCACATCTTCTGCCCTCTTGTGCAGGCCGCCTGATGGAAGCCGAATTGCGCGCTCTCGAAGCCGCGTTAAGCAATCCGCAGCGTCCGGTGGTCGCTGTTGTGGGCGGTGCTAAAGTGTCAACTAAGCTCGACCTTTTGTCGAACCTTGTCGAAAAGGTCGACATTTTGGTCATCGGCGGCGGCATGGCGAACACCTTTCTTGCCGCGCAAGGCGTCAATGTAGGCAACTCGCTGTGCGAACATGACCTTGCCGACACCGCCCGCGCGATTGCGGAAAAGGCCACGACCACAGGCTGCGAACTGCTTTTGCCGCGCGATGTTGTCGTGGCGCGCGAATTCAAAGCCGGGGCCGCGTCAGAAACCGTCAAAGCCGAGGATTGCCCAGCAGACGCAATGATACTGGATGCAGGCCCAGACAGCGTGGCGCATATTTGCCAGGCGTTCGACCGCGCAAAGACGCTGATCTGGAACGGACCTCTGGGTGCGTTCGAGATACCACCCTTCGATGCCGCAACCAACGCGGCAGCGGCCTATGCAGCCGGTCTCAGCCGGTCTGGAAAGCTGATTTCGGTTGCTGGCGGTGGCGATACCGTGGCCGCACTCAACAAGGCGGATGCGTCGGAAAGCTTTACCTATATCTCGACCGCTGGCGGCGCATTCCTTGAATGGATGGAAGGCAAAACCCTGCCGGGTGTGGCCGCGTTGGGCTGATCGCCGCTACGAGGCGAGTCCGGAAAGCAACACTAAGCAGCTTGCCGCGGATTTTCCAATCAAGGGGATTCCATCGCGGAGTCCCCTATGCAATTGTTCCGGCACGCGCCCGAAAAGAGGTGCGATCAGAGGCTTTAAATGACGCAACACCGCACACGACCAGCCCTTGGTGGACTTGTGTTTTTCGCAGGTTCTTTCTGCGTGGGTGCCTATTTCATCTTCGCGGCTGTGCAAGGCGACTACGGCGTGTTCCGTCGTGCAGAAATCGTGGTGGAAACCCGCGAACTTGAGTCCGAATTAAACGAACTGCAGGTCGAATTGGCGCGGATGGAAAATCTCACCCGTCGTCTGTCGGACACTTATCTGGATCTTGACCTGCTGGACGAACGCACCCGCGACATGCTTGGCATGATCCGCTCGGACGAAATCGTCGTTCACTAAGTCATCTATCGGGTATTGCGATGAAAAGTTCGGCCACGTTGAACAGGGCCGGACCGATCACATGAACATCGACAGAATGCCAAGAAACGGCAGGAACATCATCAGATCAGCCATTCCGGTAGCTTCATCGTCATCTTCTGCCTCGCTTTCTTCAAGCGCTGTTGCTTCTTCAAAAGCCAGCGTTTCGTCCTGAAGAGCTGTCACTGCAACGGTTGGAAAGTCGACAGTCTCGGGTTCGGGCGCAGCTTCGGTGGGCATTGGTTCATCTGCGAAATCATCAATCAGCGGATCTGGCAGGTCTTCTGGCGCTTCGTCCGAAATCACATCCTGAAAATCCTGCGACGGGGTAAAGCCGAACATGCGGACCTGCATGATTTCGCCCTGATCCATTTGCACCGACAGGTTCGTTCCGTCCAAGATTACTGACGGATCAATCGCTTCAACCACTGCATCCGAACTGTTCGCGCCAATCGGATCGTCATCCGCCACACCGAGGATCGAAATCTCAACCCGACCCGCATCGGAAATCAAACCCGAGAAATCAACTTCGGTGTCAGCTCCGTCTGCATCAGTGGCGGCGATATAGAACAAGAGTTCGTCCGGTTCCCAATACCCGTGCAGGGAAATGCCCTCTTGCTGGACTTCGGTATCGCGGCCCGTCTCTGGCGTCAGATCAAGCGCGACCTTACCCGGCATCGCTTCTTGCATCATGTTGAACATGGCACCGCCCGGCGTCAGCTCAGCCTGCCCGTCATCAACACTTAATGTATTCGGTGTGTTCTGGATCAACGGCCAGACATGCGCCTGCTCTACGTTGAAGCGCATGAACTCTTCCATGATGTTAATCATCTCATGCGACTGGAAGAGGCCGTAATCACTGTCGCGGTCCAAACTGTCAGTATTGCCCGCGGTATTCCATTCGGTCACGGCGATCTGAGCATCGGGAATTTGTTCGCCCCATGTCTCGTCCGTTTCGTTGAGGAAAAAGCTGCGCTGACCTTCGTTCACCTGCCCGCGCGAATAAACATGCACTGCCACCTGATCGACCGCAGCGCGTTCTGCTTCGCTGTCGAACTCGGATAGGATCATTTCATTAGCAACATGGGTCCAGTTGATCGCGCCCGAACTGTACAAACTGTCCGCGCCAAGGCTCAGGTCGTAGTTTGCGTTCAAATCAGCAAGGATGTCGGCGCTTGACATGTCAGAGCTGTAATCGTTGGACAGGCGCGCAAAATCGAAATTGGTGCCCGATTGCACGACAATCTCGGCATCCGAGTCTTGCAAGCTCAGTTCGTCGTCGACGATCACAGCCATTTCGCTGGCAAGGCGACCATATTCGACCGAAGACATCTGACCGCTGCCCCAGTATTCATTGCCTAACTCAAACGCTTCGATTTCGGCTTCGCCATGCACACCAGAGACCACATCACGGACGAAACCGCGCAGTGCGTCTTCGTCGATTGCGGCAAACCGATCACCATTGGCATCCGTCGTCTCGGACAACAGGTTGCGCGTCGGGATCACGATTGTGACAGACAGGCCCTCTTCACCGGCATAATCCAGCGCCTCGTTCAGCGGGATAAACTCGCGCAGCTCGCCGGTGTCTCGGTCGGCGACAATCGTCGCGTTGGGATCCGTGATATCAAAATAGCGTTCGGTGAGCGAACCACCGGGGTAGCGGAACGATCCAACACCCAGTTCTTCAATCAGGCGGTCGTAGTCCCCGCCCTGTTCCAATGTCGAGCGGGTCGCAAGGACATTCGCGCCAAAGAGACCTTGGCTGGCCTCCGATCCCATAAATCCATAGGCGTTAATTTCAGGCATAAATGCGGCATCCGAATGAGCAGGTAATCATAATTTCTCCTCATTTTTGCCTAGATGTCTCTAGGTTTATTAAAATCTGCCCCATTTTGGCCGTTATTATACGGTTTGCCTCAACAGTGCGTACCTTCACTCTGCAATTGTCTTGCCAGTTCAGATGCCAGCCTGTGGAAAAGTGGCCGAATCGCCAAAATTCACCAAATTTCGGATCAAGATCGCCCCTTGCCTTTGACGGAGCGTTGATCGTAGGCTTCCCGAAAAAAGTTTAACGCTAAACTTCTTGCAGGGAGGCGCCCCATGGCGGCACGCAAACCATCGGCCAAGGCCACGAGCCTGCCGAACGTCTCAGCAGAGGAACTGACGGCCTATTACCGCGACATGCTGCTGATCCGTCGGTTCGAGGAAAAAGCCGGTCAGTTATATGGCATGGGCCTCATCGGCGGGTTCTGTCACCTGTATATCGGTCAGGAAGCCGTGGTCGTCGGGCTGGAAGCCGCCGCCAGTGAGGGCGACAAGCGCATCACATCCTACCGCGACCATGGCCATATGCTGGCCTGCGGCATGGACACGAACGGAGTCATGGCTGAACTTACTGGCCGCGAAGGCGGCTATTCCAAAGGCAAAGGCGGCTCCATGCACATGTTCTCGACAGAGAAGCATTTCTACGGAGGCCATGGCATCGTCGGCGCACAGGTGCCGCTGGGCGCGGGTCTGGCCTTTGCCGACAAATACAAAGGCACCGACCGCGTGACGTTTACCTATTTTGGCGATGGCGCCGCCAATCAGGGGCAGGTTTACGAAACCTTCAACATGGCAGCCCTTTGGCAGCTTCCGGTGATTTTCGTCATTGAAAACAATCAATACGCCATGGGCACAGCGCAAAAGCGCTCCACCTCCACCCCCGATCTGCACACCCGCGGTGCCGCCTTTGGCATCCCCGGCGAAGCGGTTGACGGAATGGATGTGCTCGCAGTCAAGGCGGCAGGCGACAAGGCGGTCAAACACTGCCGGTCCGGCAAAGGGCCGTATATCCTCGAGATCAAAACCTACCGCTATCGCGGCCATTCGATGTCGGACCCAGCCAAATACCGCACCCGCGAAGAGGTGCAAAAGATGCGCGAGGAACGCGACGCCATTGAACATGTCCGCGAGATGCTGCTGCAAGGTGGTCACGCGACCGAGGATGATCTCAAGGCCATCGACAAAGAGATCAAGGCCATCGTCAACGCCAGCGCCGAGTTCGCCCGCGAAAGCCCGGAACCCAGCCTCGATGAGTTGTGGACAGACATCTACGCAGAGGAGGCCGTGTGATGGCGACCGAAGTTCTCATGCCCGCCCTCTCGCCCACCATGGAAGAAGGCACGCTGGCCAAATGGCTGGTCAAGGAAGGCGACACCGTTTCGGCGGGTGACATCATGGCCGAGATCGAGACCGACAAGGCAACGATGGAATTCGAAGCAGTGGACGAAGGGATCGTTGGCAAGATCCTGATCCCCGAAGGCACCGAGGGCGTGCGCGTCAACACACCCATTGCCGTGCTGGTCGAGGACGGAGAGACCGTGTCCGATGCTGCCCCCGCAGCCCCGGCACAAGCGCTCGCCCCAGCGGACAAGGCGCAAAGTTCCGAAGATCAGCCCGCAGCAGGCATGTCTCACCCAGAGCCGCTCAGGGCGGTCACCAAGGCCGAAGCACCGTGGCCAGAAGGCACCAAGACCAAGCAAAGCACCGTTCGCGAAGCGCTCCGCGATGCCATGGCCGAGGAAATGCGCCGGGATGAGGATGTGTTCCTCATGGGCGAAGAGGTTGGCGAATACCAAGGCGCCTACAAGATCAGCCAAGGCCTGCTGGACGAATTCGGCGCGCGCCGGGTGATGGACACACCGATCACCGAACACGGCTTCACCGGCATCGCGGTAGGTGCCGCGTTTGGTGGCTTACGGCCAATCGTGGAGTTCATGACGTTTAACTTCGCCATGCAAGCCATTGACCAGATTATCAACTCTGCCGCAAAGACGCTTTACATGTCTGGCGGTCAGATGGGCGCACCGATGGTATTCCGTGGTCCCAATGGCGCGGCCGCCCGCGTGGGTGCCCAGCATTCTCAGGATTACGCTGCATGGTACGCGCACATCCCCGGCCTGAAGGTGGTGATGCCCTACTCGGCCTCCGACGCCAAAGGGCTGCTGAAGACCGCGATCCGCGATCCGAACCCGGTGATCTTCCTCGAAAACGAAATCCTCTACGGCAAGACGTTTGAGGTGCCCGAGATCGAGGATTACACCGTTCCCTTCGGCAAGGCTCGCGTCTGGCGTGAAGGCTCGGATGTGACCATTGTCAGCTTCGGCATCGGTATGACCTACGCCTTGGATGCTGCTGAAAAGCTTGCGAAAGATGGAATTGAGGCAGAGGTGATCGACCTGCGCACCCTGCGCCCCATCGACTATGACACGGTGATCGCCAGCGTTCAGAAAACCAACCGCTGCATCACGGTCGAGGAAGGCTTCCCTGTCGGCGCCATCGGCAACCACCTGTCAGCCGTCATCATGGAACGCGCGTTTGATTACCTCGACGCGCCGGTGCTGAACCTGACCGGCAAGGACGTGCCGATGCCCTATGCCGCGAACCTCGAAAAACACGCGCTGGTGACAACAGCCGAGGTGATCGAAGCCGCGAAAAAGGTCTGCTACCGATGAATGACGCCCTGACCGTCCGCACCCGCGATGTGGCCCGCGAAGCCTATCACGTGGTCACGCCCGAAGGTGCCGTCTTTGTACCGGAATGCCTGATGGACAGGTTCCCGAACGAGGCCCGCCCGTCGCATCAATCGGCCTACGAATGGATTGGTGCGCATAAGCGCCAAATCACGCGTGCCGTTGCTACGCTGAAAGCGGGCAAGACACCCAAAGACCCCTATGACCTCATCACCCTGATCGAGGAGACCTGAAATGCCCATCGAAATCCTCATGCCCGCCCTGTCCCCCACGATGGAGGAAGGCACGCTGGCGAAATGGCTGGTCAAGGAAGGCGACGCGGTGTCCTCGGGCGACGTGATCGCCGAGATCGAAACCGACAAAGCGACGATGGAATTCGAGGCCGTCGACGAAGGTGTGATCGGCAAGATCCTCGTCGCTGAGGGCACAGCGGACGTCAAGGTCAACACACCCATCGCGATGCTGCTCGAAGACGGCGAAAGCGCGGATGATCTGGGCGCGTCGCCGGAACCTACCCCTAAAGCGGCCCCGGCCAAACCCGCCGAAGCCGCCGCCGCAGCGCCCCCAACGGCAGCCCCCCCCACGCCGACCCAAAGCGGAGACCGCGTGTTCGCCTCCCCGCTGGCGCGCCGCATCGCCGCCGACAAAGGTCTGGACCTGAGCCAGATCACAGGCTCGGGCCCGCGTGGTCGCATTGTCAAAGCCGATGTCGAAGGTGCCACCGCGCAACCCTCCGCCACCCCGACCCAAACCGCAGCACCCGCCGCCGCAGCACCCGCCGCAAAACCGGTCGATTCCAGCGCCATCGCCAAAATGTACGAAGGCCGCGCCTACACCGAACTGCCGCTTGATGGCATGCGCAAAACCATCGCCGCGCGGCTAACCGAGGCCAAACAGACCATCCCGCATTTCTACCTGCGCCGGTCCGTCACCCTCGACCCGCTCATGGCCTTCCGTGCCCAACTCAACGCCCAACTCGAAAAGCGCGGTGCGAAGCTCAGCGTCAACGATTTCATCATCAAAGCCTGCGCACTTGCTCTGCAACAAGTGCCAGCCGCCAATGCCGTCTGGGCCGGTGATCGCATCCTGCAACTGGAACCGTCCGACGTGGCCGTCGCCGTCGCTATCGAAGGCGGCCTCTTCACGCCCGTCCTCAAAGACGCGCACCAGAAATCCCTGTCGACTCTCTCGGCCGAAATGAAAGACCTCGCCACCCGCGCCCGCGACCGTAAACTCGCCCCGCACGAATACCAGGGCGGCAGCTTTGCCATCTCCAACCTCGGCATGATGGGCATCGAAAATTTCGACGCCGTCATCAATCCGCCCCACGGCGCGATCCTCGCCGTCGGCGCAGGGCTTAAGAAGCCGGTGGTCGCAGACGACGGCACGGTCACGGTCGCCACGGTCATGTCCATGACACTCTCAGTCGATCACCGCGTGATCGACGGCGCTCTCGGCGCGGAACTCCTGCAAGCCATTGTCGACAACCTGGAAAACCCAATGGCCATGCTGGCCTGACCCGGCCTTCTCTGGTTCAAAATACTTCGGGGGAGTCGCCTGAAAGGCGACGGGGGCAGAGCCCCCATGTTTCCGTCAGTGGAAACCGGCGATGCGTCACCGCATCGCCCACCTCACATCACGCGCCGGAGCGCAAAATCTGATCCATGCTGATCGCTGGCTGCGAACACCCGGCTTCCCCCACGATCCGCGCAGGCACACCAGCCACGGTCTTACAGGGCGGCACTTCTTCCAGAACAACAGACCCGGCGGCCACACGTGAACAATTGCCAACCTTGATATTGCCCAGAACTTTGGCCCCTGCGCCGATCAGCACACCGTCGCCGATTTTGGGATGACGGTCTTCTTCTTCCTTGCCTGTCCCGCCCAGCGTGACGGAATGCAGCATGGACACGTTGTCGCCCACCACCGCTGTTTCTCCGATCACAATGGAATGGGCGTGGTCAATCATGATCCCCTGCCCGATCTTTGCAGCAGGATGAATATCCACTCCAAACGCCTCCGAACAACGCATCTGTACAAAGTAGGCCAGATCGTGCCGCCCCTGACGATAAAGCCAATTCCCTAGACGATAACTTTGGATCGCTTGGAAACCCTTGAAGAACAACAGCGGTTGCAAGAACCGATGACAGGCAGGGTCGCGCTCATAGACCGCAACAATGTCGGCACGCGCCGCCATTGCAAGGTTTGGGTCGGACGCGAATGCCTCGTCACATATTTCGCGCAGGATCTGCTCGGTCATCTCGCCATTTGCCAGCTTGAGCGAAATCCGGTAGCTCAGCGCCCGCTCTAGGCTGGGATGGTGCAGCACCGAATAATGGATCATGCCGCCCAAAAGCGGCTCCTTGGCCACCGCCTCGTCCGCTTCCTTGACAATGCGTCCCCAAACCGGATCAACCGATGCGAGTTTTGCGCGTGTTTCAGCCATGCCATCTCTCCTTTGACGGTCTGACTTTAACAGATAGGATCCGAATTCGAAAACGCAAAGCTGTGATGGCAAGGATCAGCGCCCGGAATACGCAAAAGGCTCAAACTCCTTGTTCATCCGAACGGTCTTGTCTGCGACGGAAAATGTGCTTTTGGGCGTTTCATGCCGCAATTTCAGCGCCTCAAGAACCACAATCCACGCTGTCAAATCCTCAGCGCATCCAAACGAAACCGGACCCCGCTGCTTGTGGCGCAGTGCAGCGCCCATCAGGCTGCCATCTCCAAAAACCGGATGTGCAGACCGGTAGCGCCGTCGATATAATTCGGCCTGATCTGCCTCCCGGATAAGCGCCATTATCATTTCGGCGTGGCGCTCCGGTGGCGCAGCAGACAAAACAGAAACCACCGCCAACACATCATTGTAGATTACGGGCGTCACAGCGCGACTGTGACCCGAGCCGCCGGTCCCGCACCGAACCGATCCGACACCTGCGCAACCTCGATATCCACCACCCCGGTCGCGCCATCTGCAGCCAGCATGGCTGGGGTATAGACCCACCGTGGTGCTGTCAGCTCCTCGCTCCGAACAACCACCCCGCCAGTCATAACCTTCAATGTATAAGCCTCCCGATCTTCGCCCAAAGGTATCTCGGGCAAGTCCCAGCCATCCGCATCCAACCGCGCGCGGCGGACCCACGACAATGACAATCCTTCTGCAACGGGCTCAGCACTCAAATGCACCGGACTGTAGGGCCGCAAACCGTTCCCGGCAAAAGCCTGCACCGAGTGCCGATAGGCAGCATGATCATAGGGCTTGTCCGCCGGACCAACCCGATAATGCCGCCCCTGCCCTCGTCGCGACGACGCCAACGCGATCTGGCGCGGTGTGCCATCCAGCAGTACGAAAAACGCCCCCTCCGCCAAAACGTCAGGCATCAGCACGTCGGTCCCGAACTGCCCACGCAACAGATGTCGCAACCGCCAAAGCCCAGGACCGATCAACTCTGCCTTCTGGAACTGGATGATCTCCCACCCGCCCGGATCACCAGTTCCAATGGCCGCAAGGTTTGCACCCCCCAAAAGCCCGACCTCACTGACCGAAGACAGGCTACCCGAGGTCAGCGCCACATCAATCTGCGTAGCATGGTCCACCAGACCTGACGGCGCGCGTGCTACCGGGGTCAGTGTGACCCCAACAGTCGAGGCCACACCGACCAGCCCGTTCAATACGTATCCCGCGTCCTCGGCCCCGTCATAAACGGCCACATTGCCGGGCCATGGGTCTGCGGTCACCGCCAGATGCGGTGCATGGGGCACCTCGTCTCCGGTGATCAGTGGCAGATCAAGGAACAGCGGCAAGACACGCCCACTGGTCACAAAGCGGCGCGACGGCGTGGGATCATCCGGGAAATCCGCTGGATGGTACACCTCCGGCTCAATCCGAACCGCATCGATCAACTGATGCGTCGTCTGCTCGACCCGGTCGATGCGAACCATCATGTCGCCCGCTTCCCGAGGCAACTGAACCACATCGCCTGCGCCCAGCGTTTGTTGCGACAAAGGCAACGCAAAGCGCACCGCATCCCGCGACACCCGCGCCTCGCTCAACCAGCGCTCAACTGCCTGCCGGCCCTCTGGGCGCGTCAGCAAAAGCGGCACTTCGCTTTCAGCGACCGCATGTGTACACTCATCCGGCAAAACGGATTCCTCCGAGATATTACGGTAATCCCCATCTGCCTCGACGAAGTTCAACCGCACCCGGCCCGACATATCCGCTTCGGAGCTGCGCGATTGCGCCACCTCACTGCCAAGTTCGTCATGCAGGGAAAGCTGCGCCATATCCAAAGTCACCGCTCGCGCACCATCGCGGTTGCGAAACACGACCACCCCGTCGCGTTCGATGGCATCAAACCCGAATGCCAGCATCAACGGTTGCAAGACGCGCCGGGCATCCGACACATCCGGTGCCAGGTAACCGCGCACAAATCCGTAAAGCGCGCTCACGTCATAATCCTGCAAGCCCGAACGTTCGCAAATCTCAGCCACGACCGACGCCAATGTTCGCCCCGAAACACGCCCGTTGATCCAATGCCCCCGCCGGTAATTCGGTCCGTCTGACCACATCTCATCCGTGTTCGGAAACCACGGATAAGGCCGCGCGTCCCACGCCCAGACAAAGACCCGCCCCATGTCGATCATAGGCTCGCCGGAAAGGCCCGACGCAGGGTTGTTCGCCGGATCACCCCAATAGCTCAGCATCGCCCGCAGATACTGGTGCTGGATCAACTCATCCCGCAACCCGTTGGAATAGGACGGCAAAGTGCTCTCTGAACTCTTGGGGTCCAGAAACTTGTTCGGCTCATTCGTCGCCTTGTTGACCGCCGCACAGCCAATTTCCGTGAACCATATCGGCTTACTTTCAGGCACCCAATTCGTCGGCATCGCCTGTCGTACGCCACCCACCCGGTTATGGTGTGGCTGCGACCACCAGTTACGAATGTCCTTGTAGCGCCAGACCCAAGGCTCTCCATAGGCACCGTCGGTAATCGGCTCACGCAACTGCAAATCACGCGCTTCTTGGGACGGGTAATACCAATCATACCCCTCACCCCCGGCAACATTCGCCTGTAGATACTCAAGATTGTAAATCGCACCCCATGCAGCATCCGCATGGTCTTCGCCATCCCGCCAATCAGACAGACGCATGTAATTGTCGATTCCAATGAAATCGATGTTCGGGTCAGCCCAAAGCGGATCAAGGTGGAAATACACGTCCCCGCTGCCATCTTGCGGGTGATAGCCAAAATATTCCGACCAATCCGCCGCATAGCCAATCTTCACATCCGGCCCAAGGATCGCGCGGCAGTCCGCCGCCAACACCCGCAGCGCCTCAACCGCAGGAAAGCCAGAAGCCCCCCGAAGTTGCGTCAGGCTCCGCATCTCCGACCCAATACAGAACGCCGTCACACCGCCTGCGACCGCACAAAGATGCGCCTGGTGCAGGATAAAGCGGCGATAGCCCCAGTCCTGCGGCACGTCCTCTGCCCCAAGAACACCGCCCTCGATGTCGCTCGCAAGGCTCAAACCGCCCGGAGCGAAATGAACCTCATTCTCGACAACGACAAAGTCATCCACCTGCGCGGCGCCAAAGAACGCCGCCACCTCGGAATCAATGGCATTTGTCCCTGTCAGATCCTCCACCTGCCCCGGTGCGACGCTCGCCGTGATCCGCCCGCGCCACGGCAGCTTCGGCTGCTCCGCCTCACCCGTCCAAGGGTTCGGCAAACCGTTGCCCGGCATCTGCTCCATCAGGATGAACGGATAATACAGAACCGCCAGCCCCTTCGCGGCCATATCCCGGACCGACTGCACAACGGACGCATCGCACGGTGTGCCCCCATAGACCGGACGGCCTTCGTCCACCGGCACCAAACCGGCATCCGCCCGAACAAGCCCACTTACCATCCACGGCATCTCGGCACTATCCGCTGCAACCTGTTCGACCTTCGGCTGGATCAGACAGTCGCCACAACGCAAATCACTACCGAACCAGCTCACCACCAGCGACACCGCCCCGCAATCCGGCACCTCATCCTGCAAATGTTTGAGCGACGTCACGAAATCCGCCCGGTCCGATGGACTGTTCACATTGACGGTATTTGACTTGCCCGCACCGCCATCCAGCGACACCGCTTCTGTAGCCAGCGAATACTCCCCCGTACCGGGGATCGTCGCGACCGCGCGAATGTTGAACGGCACATCGTCGGGATCGTTGTGCACGGGTCGCGTGACCTCAAAGGAAAACTGCGGCACCCGATTGCCGAAACGGCTTAGGTCCAGATCCTCGAACACGACATAGGCCGTGCCGCGATAGGCCGGCACCGCGCCCACCCCTTCAACGGCTTCCATCTTGGGATCGGGCAGCTGGTCGCGCGATCCGGGATAGACCACCATGTTCAGATCATGCACCGAGATTTCGGCTCCATCCGCCCACACCCGATTCACACTGGTGATCTCACCCTCGCACAAGGCCACGGCAAGGCTCACCGAATAGCTATATTCTTTAATCGTGGGTTGCGCAGACAACCCCTTGCCACCACCCGACTTTGACACGTGTTCCTTGAACTGGGTCGCCCAGATGATGTGCCCACCCACCCGCATCCGGCCAAAGACCTGCGGAATTGGCTGACCCTCACCCGCCGTGCTCAACCGCAACCTGTCCAGCCGCCCAGTCTCGATCGACCGCGCCCCGCCGCCGAGCACCCGCTGGTCAATCGCCCGGCCCAACGTGGCCCCCGCAAACCGGCCCACTGCTGTCATGGACAACCCAAGCACCGACCCGCCAAAGCTGCTGCCCAGCGCAGCACCCGCCGCCGAAAGTACCAGTGTCGCCATCGCTCTATCCTTCCTGAATGTCGGGGAAGGCAAACCGCGCCACGATGCGCCGCTGCCAAGGCGCGCTCAACGCCGTTTCCACCACCGCATGCCCCGAATAGGCATGGATAAACCGCGCCTCGGCCCCAATCCGCGTCTGAATGCCCAGATGTTTCGCCACGCCCCGATCGCGCATCCGAAACAGAATAACGTCGCCAGACTTTTCATCATCGACATGCTTGCCTCCCATGAGCGCCGCAAGCCCTCGCCAAAGCACCTCATCGCCCTGCGGCTCAGACCAATCCGGCGTGTAAGTAGGCACCACACCGGGCTCACCCCCGTAAAGCCCGCGCCACACGCCCCGCAGCAGGCCAAGACAATCCGCCCCCGCTCCGCACAGGCTCGCCTGATGCACGTAAGGCGTGCCGATCCAGCGCCGTGCCTCGGACATGACGGCATCCCCGCTCACCGCAAGCTCCCGCCGCTGCGCGCCTGCGTTGCAGTCGGATGGATCAAAACCCATTCTTCCTGCGGAATATCCGGAAAGCCCTGAAAATTGACCAAGTTGTCGAACTTACTTCGACATGTCTCGAACCGCTTGTCACAGCCCACGATCAGTTTCACCGAGTCCCCGGCAATCACCGACCCCCCAAGAGGCTCCCAGAGATCAACCTCGCGCGCACCATCCTCAAACAGCACATCGCGCTTGATCACGGCCCATAACCCCTCGGCCGCGCCATCTAGCACCGTAAGTCGCCCGCGTTGGAACCATTGCGCCTCAAACCCGCTGGCCCCAGACAGGATCAACCCACCCTTTGCCGTCACCCCAGTGACAACCGCCTCTGCCCACATACCCGCCGCCTCAATATCCACACCACAGGCGGCATCCCCAAGCACCGCCAGACACGGCGCTTGGTAAACCCGCCCCACCGGCCGGTTGAGCCACTCCGCCAGTCCCCGCAACTCTGCAGTAAACGCACCGCCGCTGCGTGTGATCTCCCCCAACGATCCCCGAAACAGCACCTTGCGCGCCGCCACATCCGCCCAATTGACCAGCCACGCTGTCACCTCGGCACCGTCGAACCGGCCAGCGGCGATATCAGCCTCGCTCACACTGGCGTCGGAAAGAGCGCCAATCGCCTCACTGTTGTCCACCGACAAACCCGTGCCCTGCTGCAAAGCCGCCGCACTCATCCCCGTATCCGCCTGGAACACCAGGTCATCAAAACTCAGATCCAGATCGTGATCCGTAAACCCGAACCGCCGCCCATCCTTGCGCCGCACCTCCCAGGCCCGCGCCACCGTCGTGACACCCGTCCCAAGATGTGCGCCCAGCGCGTCCGCGCCGCTCATACCCGCAGCTCCACCACTGGCACATCCGGCACTTCTCCCGCTTGGAACGTTGCCGCGCTGGTCTGAATGCGATCTGTGTCGAAACGCACCGGCACATCGAACTCAAACCCGGCCGTCACCGAGACACCCAAAGTCGGCGCCGCAAGAAACGACACCACCCCAGTCGTCACATCAACCGAGAAATCCGTCCCCTCCTCCAGCGTCATACCGCCAACCGCCACCAGCACCGACCCAGAAACAGGCTTCACCACCGGACGCGCATAGACTGCATCCCCCGACACATACGCCTTAGCCAAAGCAAAATCCGCCGCCACACCATCGCCAGTGCCAATGACCTGATCCGTGGCCATGATCTGTGCAGACGGTTTACATGACTTGAAGTCTGCCCAGTCTTTCCAGCGAAAACCGTACATCTGCCCGCGCCGCGCCTCAAAGAACGCGATCAGCGCGTCGATATCATCCATCGAGCGCAAACCGATCCCAGCGTCATACCGCCTGCGCGAATGCGCCCAGGGCGTATTCCGCTCCTCAAAGCCACTTGCCAGCGTCACCACATCCGTCCGCCGCTCTGGTCCACCGATCGAGCCAAAGCTTAACGCCGTCGGAAACCTCACTTCATGAAACTGCATCGCAAGCCCTCCTCACAGGTTCCGCTGACCCGACCCCAGAACCCGGCCCATTTGCGCCGCGATCTGGCTTTGCGACCGCCGGAACCCCTGCACATCCGGGGTCGAAATATTCATCACCACGTTAACAGAACGCCCACCGCCGCCCGCGCGCACGCCCAACTTGCCATCGGCCCCGCGCGCCAGCGGCATAATCGCTTCTGGCCCCGCTTCACCCATCAACCCGACACCGCCCCGCATCGGAAAGGTCGTCGGCCCACTGACAACACCGCCATCGGCAAACGGCATCACGCGGCCCTGCGCAAAGCCCGCCCCATTGGCAAAGGGCAACAGATTGCTGATCCCCTGCATCACCATCCCGCTCAGATGTTCCTTCACCGGGTTAACAGCCGCGCGGTAACTCGCCCCGATCATCGACTGCGCAATGGTGCCCAGCGCGTCCGACAGCTTCATCCCGTCAAACACGATCCCATCAATCGCCCGGCTCAACCCACTGTTCAGCGCACCCTCCAGCTTGGCCGCCCCTTTGCCAGTCTCTGACAAAGACTCGCGCACCTTCGCCATCTCGGCCTGAAATCCACCCGCCATGCTCGACGCACCCGCAAGCGCCTCTTCCAAAGCACCCACCTGCGCCTCGAAACCGTCAATGCTATCCAGCTCAATCATCCTGATCCCCCCCGCTTGTCCGGATAGGCCGCCATCAAGGCGTCCAACCCACTCCGCCCCAAAGGCGCATCATCGCCACCCAACAGCAGATGCAACTCTGCCGGGGTCAGCGCCCAGAACTCCGCCGGGCGCAGTCCCAGCCCGCGCACCCCGGCACGCATCAGCGCAGGCCAGTCAAACCGGCTCATGCCTCCCCCAACGGCACGAACGCCCGCGCCAGCAATTCCGCCGCCACCCGCGCCGCCACCAGCGGCCCGCCCTCGATCTTCACTGCCAGCAAATCCGCCGCCGTCCCGCGCCATCCTCCGCCGCGCAATCCGGCCACGATCAGCGCCAGCACATCCCGGCTGGAACATCCTCCGTCTTCGAACCGCGCCACCAGATCAACCAGCGTGTCCGCTTTAAGACCCGCCTCCAACTCCGCCAGCGCCCCCAGCGTCAGCCGCAAAACATGCGGCTCGCCGTCGATCACCAGCGTCACCTCTCCGCGCCAGGGGTTCGCCATCGTCACGCCGCCGCCGTGAACGCCACAACACCGGCTGAGGCCAACGACAACTCATAGGTCGCCTCGCCATTATGCGACCCGGCATATTCAAGCCCCGTCACCTGAAACGGCGCTTGCACCACGCCAAAATCCGGAATGATCACCTGAAAAGCAGGCGTCTGGCTGTCGAAGAAAATCTGCCGCGCCCGCTCATCCGTGCTGGCATCCTTGAACACCCCCGCACCCGAGATCGCGACGCTGCGCACACCCGCACCGGCCAGCAATTCGCGCCACCCGCCATCGCTCTCAAGCGAGGTCACATCCACAGCTTCGGCATTGAAACTGATCCGCGTCGCCCGCAGCCCCGCCAGCGTTTCAAACGTGCCGCTGCCATCCACATCGACCTTGATCAAAAGGTCTTTCCCGTTCTGAGCACCCATCGCCCACACTCCTTGTCTGGAAACTGTCTCTGAAATCCGAAACGCCCTCAGGCGTCATCCTCGACCCGCGCGCGGAAGGTCAGGTCAATGCGCCGCCGCCCCGCCTTTTCGCGTTGCGCCACCGCCCGCTTGAAGTTCAGCGCCACCAATCGGCCCCGCTCCAACACCAACCCGGCGTCGATCAGCGCATCGCACACCGCCGCCGACACTTCCTTGGCCGTCTGAAACCCCGCATCGTCCGAAATCACCGACACCACGAATTCATGCCACGCCCCGCGTCCGGTCTTGTCGCTCGCATCCACCGCCCGCTCCGGTCCCAGTGCCACGTACAAGTCCGGCAACCGCCCCTTGGGCACCGCGTCATAGACCCGGTCACCGACCAAAACCGAAAGCCCGGGATCGGTCTGCAAGCGCTGGTACACAGCCCCCTGCAACGCCGCCGCCACCGCATAGCTCATGTCGCAACCTCCTCGTCACAGAGGCAGATCAGGAACCGCCCGCCGGGATCGGCCTCTGTCACCGAATTGATCCGAAAAACCCGCCCCGCGTCCCTGAACCGCTGCTCCGGCAAAGGCCGCGCAGAATGTCCCTGCGGTACGCCCCGCACCAGAACCCGAAACCCGGTCACCGAAATCTGTCCAGTCTCACCAACACCTTCGCGCCCGGACCGAGGCTTCACCTCACCCCACAGCACACCCAACGAAACCCAGCTTTCATGCATCCCACCCGCACCATCGGGCACCGCCTCCAGCCGCTCCAACACCAGCTTCGATGTCAGCCGCGGCCCACTCACGCGCCGAACCCCATGCGCATTGGGCGATAGCGCGCGATCAAGCTCGTCACCCCGAACGGCATGCACCCCTGCCCCAACGCGGTCTCGTCGCGGTATTCGTAGTAATGCGCCGCCAGCAGCATCACCGCCTGCGCCAGATCGGCAGGCAGATCGCCAAACGCGTCGGCCATCCCCGCCTGAAACCGAACCTCGGCGCTTCCATGCTCCGGGATGGACGGCAAACAGCCCCCCTCGGCACCACCTTCGGCGCATCGCCATCCGCCACCAGCGCATAGCGCGCCACGTCCACCACAGCGCCCGCACCAAACGCATCGACCAAAGTGATCTGCGTCACCAATCGCACCGGGGCAATCGGCAACACCTGACCCGTCACATCGCGCCAGCGATGCAGGCTGCACAGGAAATCCCGCACCAAAAGCGCTTTGCCCGTCCGTGCTTCGACCGCCGCCATCGCCGCCCGCAGAAACCCACCCAGCAACCCGTCCTGAAGCCCGTCCTCGACAAACCCGCTACCCATCCGCAAAAGGTCGCGCAACCGCGTCACTGGCAACGCCGCCTCTGGTATCTGGCTTTCTTCAATCAAATACATCTCGTGTTCTCCGCAAACCTGTCCCTCGTTCAGAGGCCGGTAAGTTGTCGGACGCGCGCCGCCGCCGCTGCTCGGACGGAGGGAGCGGCTAGACAACGCCGGCACACCGGCGCGCGCCCCATGAGGAAGACGGCCCGCACCGCC
>JANSYF010000041.1 GCA_024742575.1 Paracoccaceae bacterium
CGGGTTGGTTGCGTTTTCAGGACGGTTGTTGGCGCCAGAGCTTTTGGCAGACGAGGTTGTCAGTCGTTTTCCAATCCTGTTGGTGCATGGCGATCAGGATGATGTTGTACCGCCCCAATCGCTGCCCGAAGCGGCAGAAGCCCTACAGAACGCCGGTTGGGAAGACGTCTATGCCCATGTCATGAAGGGCACAGCACACGGGATCGCGCCTGACGGTTTGTCGGTGGCGCTGGCCTTTATGCGGGACAAGTGTAACCTCTGACGGCGCTCAGACCAGATCGTCTACTGCGTCTGTCAATTCAAGGAAATCGGGAAAGCGCTGGATAAACTGCGCATGTTGTTCCGGGAAGCGCTGCGCAAGAAGGTCCAGATGAGCATGGCATTCGACAAGCCGACCTAAGCGGCGGCTTAGCCAGATGCAGCGCACAATCGGTCGCTGGTCTTTGGGGTGGAGCGCGATCTTTTCCTGGAACCCGTGATACATTCCGCCAAGATCACGGCTCAGGTGACACTGATGAATGTAGAGATCCAGTAGCCTGTCCCTATGCTGTGCCTGCGCTTTGTCCAACGCACGCAGGGTTTCCGCCTTGAGATCCCGGGCTGTGAGGTCGAAATAGAACCGCTTTGACATCAAATCGTCGATCAGACGGTGATACCTCTTTTTGTACCTTTCGAACGAATATTGCTCTACCGACTGGGCACAGTTCGCAGTGTATCGGGTGCGGTTAGCGTGAACTTTTAGTATCGCATCTGCGATGGCATTGATGTCACCCGGCTGAACCAATTCGCCGTTTTCACCGGAGTGGATCAACTCGCGCGGGCCGTAGTCCACATCATAGCTGATCACTGGGCAGTCGCTGCTTAGGGATTCGAGCAGGGCCAGTCCAAAGCCTTCGGTCATTGTCGGGGCAAGCGAGAACAGGCTTTCACTAAACACCTTCACAGCATCGGCGGTATGCCCCATCAGGATAACCCGGTCGGCGCAATCATGGTGTTCGATCAATTGTTGCAACCGCGCTTCGCCCAAACCGGAGCCGTAGATCAAGTAATTCGTATCCGGGATCTGGTGCATGACCTGAACGAACGCTTCGATACATTGGTGGACGGGTTTCCCGGTCAGTTCCAAACGGGACACGGTGCAGATATCCTTGCGCGTCGCGCCGGGCGGTGCTGCGACGTCCGTGTAGTGCGGGATCACGCTTATCGGAACAGTGTGCGCCACGTCTGTTTCAAGCCGCTCCTTGTGGACATGGGTCGCTGTTACGATCGCATCGCCATCAAACGCCTCGATAAGGCTGCGTGATCGCGGCACGATTTTGCCTGAGCTGTTGCGATGATCTGCGTGCAGGAACAAAACCTTGCGTGCCGGGATCGGGCGAGAGAGGTAAGCCGAAGTGATGCCGTCAATGAACACAATTGTGTCTTGCGGGAAGTGCCGCAATGCCAGAATGCGATGATGTGCGACCTCATCCTTGAACGTTCGGTTCAGGGCGAAATCAGTGATCTCGACCAAGGCTCCATTCTCGCGGCGCGTCCGGCATCGGGGGTGCCCATCGACAAAGGCGACCTTATCAACAAATCCGTCACCATAGGCTTCTCGGCTTTCGATCAAGATATCGTCGAGGTATTTTAGACTGATATTGCGCGTAGGATCCATCAGCAGGCGACGGGTGGTCAACACGCCTGCCGCTGTCTGCTCTGTCGTGGCGCGCATTACAGGGCGACCGTCTTTTAAGTAGGTGACGCGTTCTTTCTTGCCCTTGGCCGTCTTGGCATCGTCCCAAGCCGGAAGAACGGGTGCTTCTGGCATGTTTGCCCCGTCCGGAACGCATAATTCGTGAATGGACCGATGTTCAACGCGAGGATCCAAAAGGCCCGCTTTGACCAGTTCGGCAAATGCGATGGACTGATTGCAGCCGTGTTGCAAGTTCAGCAGAGTGACACGGGTGTTTTTCCGATCCGCAAGCAGGGTCATCCGCTTGAAGATGGCATTGATCTTTCCTCCACCCACGCTTGCACCAAGCTTGGGTAGGATGCAGATGATGTGTGTGTCGTCAGGCTGTGCCACGTTGAACCGCCGTTAATCGAACGTGTGACCAGTGTTGTTGAAACAACCCAAAGAGGCAACGCTTTTGCCGGACTTTCCGGACTCGACCGATCATTCTGCGGTGGTTAGCCTTGGGTGAAGTTTTTGTTGCGTAAATGTTTTGCGAGTTTTTCTGTCTTGCCGCTTGGGCAAGAAATCAACTGCCCGATTGCTTGGAGGTTATAGATGCCCAGCACGCTTGCTACTTCGACACATTCCAAAGTTTGGCGCGATTTTGATCCTGCCATTGCGCCACCGGCACCAGTACCCTCTACCAAAATCAGTGATCAGGTTGGTCTTGGCCTTGTGAGATGTGCAAAAAGTCGTTTGGACCAAGCGCGAAGGATCGGGCAGGGCAGTGATTACGCGCAGATGACCTTTGCCAATTCCGATTTGCGAGGTCTTTGTTTTGTGGCAGCTGACGAGGTCACGCAATACCTTCAGTCTCAGGGCGAGAACGCCAAGACCATCATGGTCAAGCCCGCCTCAGGAAGTGATCACTACTTTACGGTGGTCAACAACGGCAACAGTGGTAACTCGGCGATAATCGACGCGACTTGGAAACAATTCCGAGAGGGCGCAGCAGACAAACCATTCTGCCTTGCGGGTACCTTGGGTGCGATCCGGTTTATCTTTGGTCACGATTCCGAAATCGTCGATATCTACACTGCTGGTTTGTCTGCACTTGGGCAGTGGAACAGCTATAAGTGCTTTATGGACGACTAGATTTAGCGCAGA
This sequence comes from Paracoccaceae bacterium, assembly GCA_024742575.1. GTDB lineage: Bacteria > Pseudomonadota > Alphaproteobacteria > Rhodobacterales > Rhodobacteraceae > Marivita. The sequence goes on from JANSYF010000041.1 coordinate 2,825, forward strand.
TCAACCGCGCCAAATCCAGCCGCCGCCTAGAATGCGACTGCCTTCGGATTGATAGAACACGCAGGCCTGTCCCGGCGACACGCCTTCTTCGGGGGTCAACAGTTCGACCTCTGCCGTTGTGTCTGACAATGGTCTTATGATCGCCTCGCGTGGCGGGCGGGTCGAGCGTACCTTGACTGACACATGCCATTCGGTCTGGCTTGTGAACGCGGCATCCCCCAGCCAGTTTATCTCGCGCACCGGAATGGTTCGGGTGGACAGCATGTCTTTTGGGCCGACGATCACCTGTTTGGCGTCCACGTCCAATTTGACCACGTAAAGCGGTTCTTCCAATCCGCCGATGCCAAGGCCGCGGCGTTGGCCGATCGTGTAGTGGATCACCCCGTTATGTTCGCCCAGCACGCGACCATCCGCATGCACGATGTCGCCCGGTTCTGCCGCGCCGGGGCGCAGTTTTTCGATGACGCTGGCGTAGTTGCCGTTGGGTACAAAGCAGATGTCCTGACTGTCTGGTTTGTCCGCGACTTGCAGTCCATAGCGCGCGGCCAATTCCCGTGTCGCATCCTTGGACGGCAGATGTCCTAGCGGGAAGCGCAGATATTCCAATTGTTTCGGCGTGGTCGAAAACAGGAAATAGCTCTGATCGCGGTTCGCGTCTTCGGCGCTGTGCAGTTCGGGGCCGTATTCACCCATCTTGCGCTGGATGTAATGGCCTGTCGCCATGCAATCGGCCTCAAGATCCTTGGCTGTTTCCAGCAAATCCTTAAACTTCACCCGTTCATTGCAACGGATGCAAGGCACAGGGGTCGCGCCAGCCAGATAGCTGTCCGCAAATTCATCGATCACCGCGTCTTTGAAAATGTTTTCGTAGTCCAGAACGTAATGGGGAAAGCCCATGTCTTCTGCCACACGCCGGGCATCGTGGATGTCGATCCCAGCGCAGCACGCGCCTTTCTTGGCCAGCGCCGCGCCGTGGTCGTATAGCTGCAAAGTTACGCCGACGACGTCATAACCTTCCTCGGCCAGTTGCGCCGCGACGACCGAACTGTCCACGCCACCCGACATCGCCACGACAACACGTGTCTCAGAAGGCGGTTTGGCGAATCCAAGCGAATTGAGTTTTGGCGCATCGAGAGCCATTTTGGGTATCTCCAGGACGTTCGGGATGATCCGGCAAAATATAGGTAAATCCGCGATACTCTCAACCCTTGGCTTCACGTCACATTAAGTCTCACCTCTCAAAAGTGGCCGTCAGCAGACTGAAAGGGCTTGGAAAGGGCCGGAACATGTATCTCAAAAAAACGAACGGCCCGCGGACTGTGGCCCTTGCGGATGGATCGATCCTGTCGCAGGCGGATCTGCCGCCACCAAATACCTACCGCTGGGTTGCGTCGCGCAAGGCGATTGTGGTCGATGCGGTGGTCCATCAGCTGATTTCCCGCAACGAAGCGCTGTCCCGTTATGATCTTAGCGAAGAAGAACTGGATGCGTGGATCGCGGCGTCTTTGTTGCATGGGCGCGATGCGCTTAAGGCGACAGCGGTGCAACGATTTAGGTGAGTGCGTTGCGCAAATACAATCTTAAGTTGTTTGAAGGCATACTTTCGTGCTAACCTAGGGTTAACCTTTTGCAGTCAAGGTCACGTGTGCCGGACGCTGACATTGCGGAGAAACTGGATGCGCGTACTCTTGGTCGAAGATGACCCGACGACATCGAAAAGCATCGAATTGATGTTGGGTAATGCCAATCTGAACGTCTATTCCACCGATCTGGGGGAAGAAGGCATCGATCTGGCCAAGCTCTATGACTACGATTTGATCCTTCTCGATCTGAACCTGCCTGATATGAACGGCTTTGATGTGCTACGGCAATTGCGCCTTGCACGGATCGAAACACCAATCCTGATCCTGTCTGGCAACGACGCCAGCGAGGACAAGATCAAGGGGTTCGGTTTTGGTGCCGATGACTATCTGACCAAACCGTTCCACCGCGAAGAACTGATCGCGCGGATTCACGCGATCATTCGACGGTCCAAGGGACATTCCCAGTCGATCATCCGAACTGGCAGTGTCGAGGTCAATCTAGACGCCAAAACAGTGCAAGTGGACGGTAACACTGTCCATTTGACTGGCAAGGAATACCAGATGCTCGAATTGCTCAGTCTGCGTAAAGGCACCACGCTGACCAAAGAAATGTTCCTGAATCATCTCTATGGCGGAATGGATGAACCTGAACTCAAGATCATTGATGTGTTTATCTGCAAGCTTCGTAAGAAACTGTCCGAAGCGACGGGCGATGGCAGTCACATCGAAACCGTTTGGGGTAGGGGTTATGTGCTGCGCGACCCCGAGATCGAAACGGAAAGTCTGATCGCCATAGGCGCATAAAGCCGATGTGATTGGAAAGACCGGCGCATTGATCCTGGTCTTTCCACGCGTCAACCGCGCCAAAGCGGGACGAACTAGAGTCAATTGTCGTTTCAAATCTGGACGCTGTGCACCCCCGGGCCTATCACTCTGTTCAAGATCAGGGCCAAGGGGGGCATATGGCAGAGCAGGAGATCGCGGTCCAAGACCTGTCCGAGGCGGACGCCCGCGTTGAACTTGAACGTCTTGCGACCATCTTGGCCGAGGCGAACACAGCTTACCACACCGAAGACTCACCCGAAATTTCGGACGCAGAGTATGACCGGCTCAAACGCCGCAATGCCGAGATCGAAGCGCGCTTTCCCGTCCTGAAACGCGCCGACAGCCCAAGCGAGCAGGTGGGCGCACCGGTAGCAGACGGGTTCTCCAAGATTCGGCATGACGTGCGGATGATGTCGTTATCCAATGCGTTCGAAGATGCGGACATCACCAGCTTTGACCAAAGCATCCGGCGCTATCTGGGCCTGTCCGACGCGGACCCGCTGGCTTACACGGCGGAACCCAAGATCGATGGGTTGTCGCTTTCGATCAGATACGAGAATGGCAATTTGGTGCAGGCCGCCACGCGTGGAGATGGCGCTACCGGCGAAAACGTCACCGCCAATGCCCGCACCATCGACGACATTCCCGAAACGCTGATCGGCGCGCCGGACATCCTCGAAGTGCGGGGCGAGGTTTACATGAGCCACGCTGATTTCGCAGACCTAAATGCCCGTCAAACGGCCAAGGGTGCCAAGATATTTGCCAACCCGCGTAATGCGGCTGCGGGGTCGCTACGGCAACTGGACGCCAGCATTACCAAGGACCGCCCGCTGCGGTTCTTTGCCTATTCATGGGGCGCACTCAGCGCAGCTTTGGCCGACACGCAGACCGGTGCGATCCAACGGATGCAAGAACTAGGTTTCCAAACCAACCCACTGACCCAGCGTTGCAACGGCCCAGACGACATGATCGCGCATTACAACGCGATCGAAGAACAACGCGCCACTTTGGGCTATGATATCGATGGCGTGGTCTACAAGGTCGACGACCTTGCTTACCAGTCCCGCCTTGGCTTTCGGTCGACCACACCGCGTTGGGCCATCGCGCATAAGTTCCCGGCCGAACTGGCATGGACCCGGCTTGAAGCCATCGACATTCAGGTCGGCCGCACTGGCGCCCTTAGCCCGGTGGCGCGGCTGACGCCCGTCACGGTAGGCGGGGTCGTGGTGTCGAATGCCACCCTGCACAACGAAGATTATATCGCCGGGCGCGATGCCAATGGCGCGCCGATCCGGGGCGGCAAGGACATCCGCGTGGGCGACTGGGTTCAGGTCTACCGCGCCGGTGACGTCATCCCGAAAGTGGCGGATGTCGATCTCGATAAACGGCCAGATGACGCGCAACCCTATGAATTTCCGAAACTTTGCCCCGAGTGCGGGTCCGAGGCGATCCGCGAAGAAGGCGACGCGGTCAGACGGTGCAGCGGTGGTTTGATCTGCCCCGCACAGGCGGTGGAGAAGCTCAAACATTTCGTGTCTCGCGCGGCCTTTGACATCGAAGGCTTGGGCGCGAAACAGGTCGAACAGTTCTACACTGACGGTTGGATCAAGGAGCCCGCCGATATTTTCACCCTGCGCGACCGTTTCGGAAGCGGGATGCAGCAACTCAAGAACCGCGAAGGCTGGGGCGAAAAATCGGCGCAGAACCTCTTTGATGCCATCGATGAAAAACGCGCCATCCCCTTGGGGCGGCTCATCTTTTCCCTGGGCATCCGGCATGTGGGCGAGGTGGTCGCGAACCTGCTTGCGCGCTCCTATGGCACCTGGGATGCATTCCAGTCAGCCATCGACGCCGCGCACGACCCAGAGGCCGAGGCTTGGGCCGGGCTGATCGGCATAGACGGCATCGGTACGGTCGTCGCCAATTCATTGGTCAACAGCTTTGCGCAAGAGGGCGAACGCGACTCGATCAACCGCTTGGTGGCGCACCTGACCGTGCAAGAGGCCGAACGCCCCCGCACCGAAGGCAGCCCGGTTGCGGGCAAGACCGTGGTCTTTACAGGCACGCTCGAACGCATGACCCGGGCCGAGGCCAAGGCGCGGGCGGAATCGCTGGGGGCCAAGGTGTCGGGTTCGGTGTCGGCCAAGACTGACCTGCTGGTCGCGGGGCCGGGGGCCGGGTCAAAGGAAACCAAGGCGCGCGATCTCGGGGTCGAGATCATCGACGAAGACGGCTGGTTCGACCTGATTGAGGGCGCATGACCGGCAGACCGGAAATCCTGTTTCCGCTCTTTGGCGATCTGAGCGGGCTCAAGGGCGTTGGCCCGAAAACCGCCGAAACGCTTGGCCATATGGGCATCGCGTTGCCGCGCGATCTTCTTTACACGCTGCCACATTCAGTGGTGGATCGGCGCTTGCGCGATACGGTGCAGGGCGCTGATCTTCCCGCCACTTTGACCGTCGAGGTGCAGATCGGCGCGCACCGCCCGCCGCGCAACAAAGGCGGCGCCTATCGCGTGACGGTCGAGGATTCGCAGATCGCCTTTCAGATTGTGTTCTTCCATGCGCGCGGCGATTACGTGGCGAAGATCCTGCCATTCGGTGCGCGCCGTATCGTGTCGGGTAAGGTCGAATTTTTCGATGGCATGGCCCAGATGGTGCATCCGGATCATGTGTTGATGCCGGATGAAGCCGACAGCCTGCTTCCGTTCGAACCTGTCTATCCGCTGACCGCCGGGGTGACGCAAAAAACGATGGTCAAAGCCGCGACCGATGCGCTGTCTCGCGCGCCGAACCTTGCCGAGTGGATTGACCCGCGGTTGATGGAGCGCGAAGACTGGCCCAGTTGGCGCGCTGCGATGGAGATGGCCCATGCGCCCCAAGGCATGGGAGCACTGTCACTTGACAGCCCGGCGCGGCGGCGTCTGGCCTATGACGAGCTGATGGCGCATCAACTGACGCTGGCGTTGGCCCGCGCGCAGCGGAGGGCCAAGCCGGGGATTGAAACTGCGGGCAATGGCAAGCTGCGTCACAAGGTGATGAGGGCACTCCCGTATCGGCCCACGGGCGCCCAGATGCGGGCGATTGACGAGATCACCGACGACATGGCCAGCCCGCATCGCATGAACCGACTGCTGCAGGGCGATGTCGGCTCGGGTAAAACGCTGGTGGCGTTCATGGCGCTGCTCACGGCGGTCGAGGCGGGTGGGCAGGGGGTGATGATGGCCCCAACGGAAATCCTTGCACGTCAGCACCTTGAAGGGCTGCAACCGCTGGCCGAGGATGCGGGTGTTGTGCTTGAACTGCTGACAGGTCGTGACAAGGGATCGGAACGCAAAGCCAAGTTGGCTGCGCTGGCGCGGGGTGACATCCAAATCCTTGTGGGCACCCATGCGGTGTTTCAGAAGGACGTCGAGTTTTCCGATCTTCGGCTGGCGATCATCGATGAACAGCACCGCTTTGGAGTCCGCCAACGTCTTGAGCTGGGGCGCAAAGGAATGGCGGTGGATGTTCTGGTCATGACGGCAACGCCAATCCCTCGGTCGCTGGCGCTGGCACAATATGGCGATATGGATGTGTCGATCCTTGATGAAAAGCCACCCGGACGGACGCCGGTGAAAACCGCGCTGCTGTCCAATGAACAGATGGATGGCGTGGTTGAGCGATTGCGGCAAGCGGTGGCCGAAGGGCGGCAGGCCTATTGGGTCTGCCCATTGGTGGACGAAAGCGAGGTCTCAGACCTGACAGCGGCAGGGGAACGCTTCAAACGCCTGCGCGCCATCTTGGGCGAAGGGGTGGTTGGATTGGTGCATGGCCAGATGCCGCCCTCTGAAAAAGACGCCGCTATGGCCCGGTTCGTGTCGGGTCAGACGGGTGTTCTGGTGGCGACCACAGTGATCGAGGTGGGTGTGAATGTCCCCAATGCGTCGATCATGGTGATCGAAAGGGCTGAAACCTATGGGTTGGCGCAACTGCACCAATTGCGCGGTCGGGTTGGGCGTGGGGCTGCTGCCTCGACCTGTCTGCTGCTTTACCAGCCGCCGCTGTCAGAGACGGGGCTTAAACGCCTGACCACGTTGCGCGAAACCGAGGACGGGTTTCGCATTTCCGAGGTTGATCTTGAAATGCGTGGCTCTGGCGATGTTCTGGGCACCGCGCAATCGGGATTGCCCCGTTTCCAGATTGCAGATCTGGAAAGGCAGGCCAGCCTGATGGCCATGGCGCAGGATGATGCGCGCAAGCTGCTCTTGGATGATCCGGGGCTGGCATCAGAGCGTGGGCAGGCAGCGCGGGCGCTGTTGTACCTGATGAAACAGGATCAGGCGATTCAGTTGATTTCGGTGGGTTGACCACTTTTGTTCTCAAATGTTCTCATAAAGTTCTTTACAGGGTGTGAAAAATATGAGAACAAAGTGGCAACAAGGAGGACATAAGCATGATGCACCGGATCAAAACCTCGCTTCACGCAGTCAAGGCCCAGACCAACGCGCCGCTTCTTCAGGATGCGCTTGGGGCCATGTCTCTGGTCGTGATGTTGGTTGCTGCGTTGCATCTTCCGGTGCTTGTCTGACCTGTTACCTTTTTCTGCCTGCGTGTTTTGCCTGAACGCTCATCCGCATCCTGTCCCAACTGATGCACCTGTCCCAGAAGGTAGCCTGCCTTCAGAGCGATGATGGCCCCCAACGAACACGTTACTTTGCCGCCGCCTTCATATGAAGTGCGGCGGTTTTTTTATCGAATGGTAAAATCTGGATCAGGCGGATTGCGTTTCCGCAAGCTGGGCCACGGCCTCTGACGCGGCTTCGAGCGTCAGAAGGATCGAGGCATGGCGGTTCTTGAACGCGACCGCGGGGCGCAACACCTCAAGGCCATCAAAGGGAGGCGTGGGCGTTGGACCGTTTTCTTTGAGCATGACGCGCAATTCATCGCGGGCTTTGACAATTTGGTCTGGGGTTGTTCCGATGATCGCGGCCCCCACGACTGATGCCGCAGCCTGCCCAAGGGCGCAGGCTTTGACGTCTTGTCCAAACGCGCAGGCCTTGCCGTTTTCAATAGTCAGATCGACTGTCACGGTGGAGCCACAAAGCGGCGAACGCTTTTTGACTGTCGCACCGGGCGCGTCGAGCCGTACGTGATACGGAATGTCCGACGCCAATTCGAGAATGCGTGCGGAGTAGAGCTTGATTAGATCGGTGTCGCCGGACATGGCTTTCCCTTTCGTGGTTCCTCTCATAAATAGGCGACCAAACGGCGGATGCAAAAAGGTTTTTCCCAATGAGCTTTGATCTTGCGACTTTGGTCTATAACGAAACGGGGCTGATCCCGGCGATTGCCCAAGATGCGGTGACGGGTGAGGTGCTTATGATGGCGTGGATGAATGCCGAAGCGGTGGCCAAAACCCTAGAGACAGGCCGTGTCACCTATTGGTCCCGGTCTCGGCAGGCGTTTTGGGTCAAGGGCGAAAGTTCGGGGCATGTGCAGGAACTGGTGGCACTGCGCGTGGATTGCGACCGGGATTGCATTCTGGTCACTGTGAATCAGACTGGACCGGCCTGTCACACGAACCGGCGGTCGTGTTTCTACACGGAAGTTCAGGACGGTGCGGAAGTAGAAATCATGGCGCCGATTGAAACATAGGATTGGGGGCGCTGCCCCCAAACCCCCGGAGTTTTCTTGCAAGATGAAGATCAAGAGGTCGGCAGGTCTACCATACTTCTGATATCTAGAGGTGTCGCACCTTCTTGGCGGAAAAGAGCAATGGCGCGGGCATCGTCGCGCTTGGCAAGGCGTTTGCCGTCGCTGTCGCGAATTAGGCGATGGTGGTGGTAGGTCGGTGTTGGATATCCAAGCAGCGCTTGGAGCAGCACATGGATCGGTGTCGCTGTAACAAGGTCCTGGCCGCGGATCACATGGGTGATGTCTTGGGCGGCATCATCGACCACGACGCTAAGATGATAGGCGGCGGTTTTCGTATCGCGCCGCGCGAGGACAATATCGCCAACTCCGTCGGTCAGGTGGGCGCGCGTTAACCTTAATGCGGGGTGAACGCCAGTTTCCGGGTACTGGGGCAGGATTTCGAGGCTATCTACCGCGCGTGCCATGTTCAAACGCACCGCATCGGTTTCTGTGCGGTCTTTCCAAGGGCGATGGCGGCAGGTGCCGGGATAGACCAGCCCATCTGGTCCGTGCATTGGCGCGCCTTCCTGGGGCGCTGACGCAGCGCGGCGGATGTCGCCGCGGGTGCAGGAACAGGGATAAAGCAGCCCCATGTCGCCCAAGTGAACAAGGGCGGATTCATAAGCAGTCGTGTTGTCGGACTGGCGCAGAATGGGTGTTTCCCATGTCAAACCCAGCCATGCCAAATCTGCGTAGATTTGTGCTTCAAAAGCGTCGGTGCAGCGCGTTTTGTCGGTGTCTTCAATGCGCAGTAAGAACCGACCTTTTGCGGCCTGCGCCATGTCGAAAGCCAGCAGTGCGGAAAAGGCGTGACCAAGGTGCAGTTGACCTGTCGGGCTTGGAGCGAAGCGAGTGATGAACGTCACTTTTTTTCAAGAACATATATGGCAGAGTTGATGTTGCGGGCGGGCAGGTGTGGGCCGTAGCTGTGCTGGATCAGGCGCATTGTACCGTTCGCCACCAATGCGTTGACATGCTGCTCATAGATTGGGTTTTCAAGAGTATGATCATTGAACGAAAAACACAGCAATCCCGACGGCGTCAGAGCATCACACAACTGATCCAGAACGCTAATTGGGGCGGCTCCTGACCCGATCACTCCGATCGCAGTGATGGCGCGATAGGTGCCGGGTGGACCGGGTGGGGTTTCATCTGGCTCAATCACCGATACGGTGCGATAAATCCCTTTATCCTTGGCCTTGGCCAACATGTCCGCAGATAGGTCCACGCCATCAAAGCAGGTAAAGCCTGCTTGCTGCAACGCAAGGCCAGACAAGCCTGTGCCACAGCCAAAATCAAGGATAGGTGCGGATGTGTCGGCAAGTACTGCCGCCAAGGCCTCGGCACAGCGCTTTGGAGTCACGTATCCGTTTTCGGCGATTTCAGCCTCGTAGCTTTCCGACCATGCATCATAGAGCGCCCGTGTTTCATAGGCGCCCGACACACCATAGACCTTATCAAGAAAGTTTGTGCTCATGAGCAGAGCATACTCATTCTGCTGCCGGAGCGTCCAGTGCGTTGGATTGTGCGGCAAGCCACGCAGACCATGCCGCTTTGGCGCGGTCTGTATAGGCCTTGTAGCGGTCTTTGCGGCCGCGTCGGCCCCCTTTGAGGCCATCAACCGGCCGGAAGAGACCAAAATTAACGTTCATGGGTTGGAAGGTTTTGGCGTCTGCGCCACCTGTGATGTGGTGAATCAGTGCGCCGTGCGCGCTGTCCTGTGGGACGGTTGGTAAAGCTGCGCCAGTGATTTCAGCAGCGGCCATGCGTCCAGCCAACAGACCCATTGCCGAGGATTCAACATAGCCTTCGACCCCTGTAACCTGACCCGCAAACCGAATGTTTGGCTTTGAGCGCAGGCGCATCTGGTCGTCAAGCAGCGTCGGAGAATTGAGAAAGGTGTTGCGGTGGATGCCGCCAAGGCGCGCAAAGCTGGCGTTTTCAAGCCCGGGAATCATCCGGAAAACATCAGCTTGTGCGCCGTACTTCATCTTGGTTTGGAAACCGACAATATTATAAAGAGTGCCAAGCGCATTGTCGCGGCGCAGCTGAACCACGGCCCATGGTTTAACATCGGGCTGGTGCGGATTGGTCAGGCCAACAGGTTTCATCGGTCCGTGACGGAGCGTTTCGCGGCCACGTTCGGACATCACTTCGATAGGGAGGCACCCGTCAAAATAACCAGCGGTTTCGCCTTCGTGGAATTCGGTTTTGTCAGCGGCCAGAAGCGCGTCGATGAAGGCGTCGTACTGGGCTTTGTCCATCGGGCAGTTGATATAGGCGCGCTGTTCTTCTTCGGTCTCGCCCTTGTCATAGCGCGACTGGAGCCACGCTTTGGACATGTCGATGCTGTCAAAGTAGACGATTGGTGCAATAGCGTCGAAGAAGGCGAGCCGGTCTGTGCCGGTCTCGGTTTGGATGGCCTGACCCAACGCCGCGCTGGTCAGTGGGCCCGTGGCGAAAATCCATTGGCTGTCATCTGGCAATTCCGTGATTTCCTCGTGACTGACGCGCACGTTTGGATGGCCATGCAGACGACGGGTGATTTCGGCGCTGAATGCATCACGGTCTACAGCCAGCGCGCCACCGGCGGGCAGGCGGTGTTGATGCGCAGTGTCGATGATCAATCCACCGGCCTCGCGCATTTCCCAATGCAGCAAGCCTACGGCGTTCTGTTCATGGTCGTCTGAGCGGAAGGAGTTGGAACAAACCATCTCGCCCAGATCGCCGGTCTTGTGAGCGAAGGTTTCGACCTTGGGGCGCATTTCGTGAATTACGACCTGCACGCCGCGATGTGCGGCCTGCCATGCGGCTTCTGATCCGGCCATTCCGCCGCCGACGATGTGGAGTTCTTTTGTCATGTGGCGGATGTAGTCTGTCGCGTTGGGTTTGTCACGTCACTGATCGGGCGCAATCAGACCCAATCCGCGTAGGTAAATGCCGATCCCGGACTCAAGCAGCTCTTCCGGGGGGAACGGTGATTTCGTGCCGGGCGAGTTGCGAGCAAACAGTTCGACGACGCCGTGGCTCATTGCCCAGATGTGGGCCGAGAACATTGACGCTGGCGGGCGTTTCTCGGGTGGGATGTGTTGCGACAATTCCTCGGCAGCGCGTTCCAGTACGGCGCGGGCCCGGCCCGACGCGGCGGCAAGGTTTGGTGTTCGGTTGACTGAAATGCCACTTTCAAACATCGCGATATAGTGGCCGGGGTATTTTCGCGCAAAGGCGAGGTATGCGCGGCCCGTTGCCTCGAACGCGGCGAGTGCGGAGGGTTGACCGCTGTCATAGGCGTATTGCATGACATCGGCGAAAATTTCGTAGCCCTGAAGCGCGGCTTCGGCGATCAGGTCTTCGCGGCCCTCGAAGTGGCGATACACGGCGGCAGGAGTCACTCCCGCCTGTTTTGCGGCTTCCGACAGGGTAAAGCCCGTCGGGCCCTTTTCGGTGATCAGCTCGAGCGCTGCATCAACGAGGGCTTGCCGCAGATTGCCGTGATGGTAGCCGCGTTTAGCCATCCCAGATGTCCGGTCCACCGCAGACCTTAGGGTCAACCTGACCCAATGCCTTGATGTCTTTGCGGGTGTAGTCGAGTTGCGTCAGCACGCTGCGGATTGCATTGATCCGGGCGCGCCGCTTGTCGTCCGAGCGCACGATCGTCCAAGGCGCGTGATCGGTGTGGGTTTTGGCAAAGGATTCTTTGATCGCATCGCTGTAGGCGTCCCACTTCTTTAGGCCTTCGACGTCGATCCAGCTGAGTTTCCATTGCTTGAGTGGATCACTTTCGCGATCAAGAAAGCGGCGCAATTGTTCGGCCCGGCCGACGTTGAGCCAAATCTTGAAAAGTTGGATGCCATCATCGACCAACATCTTTTCAAAGTCAGGGGTTTGGCGAAAGAAGTGCATGCGTTGCTCTGGCGTGCAAAAGCCAAAAACATGTTCCACCACAGCGCGATTGTACCAGCTGCGGTCAAAGAACGCGATTTCGCCAGCCGCGGGCAGATGGTCCACGTAGCGCTGAAAATACCATTGCGTTGCTTCGGTCTCGGTTGGCTTTGAGAGCGCCACAACGCGCGCGCCACGCGGATTAAGGTTTTCGCGGAAGCGCTTGATTGTGCCACCTTTTCCAGCGGCATCGCGACCTTCAAAGACAATTGCGACCCGTGCCCCACTTTCTTTGGCCCAGGTTTTCATTTTAACCAGTTCGATTTGCAGGGCGGCTAGGTCTTTTTCATATGCCTTGCGCGGCATGCGTTCGGAATACGGGTAGTCCGGATTTATGATGTCGCCCTTATCCGCGCGCTTGATAGCGTTGCGGATATCATCCGGCGCGGTGTCGGTGAAAAAGGCGCTTATTGCACCATCAAAGGGAAGGTTCATGCTGGCCCCTTTCTTACGTCTGCTCTTATTTGAATATGGGATGTTAATGCGATTAACGCAAACCCGCACGTTGTGCGGCGCGATCAATCGCAGCGATGACCTCTGGTTCGGAGGCGTGGTGCGGCATGTGGCCGATGCCGTCAAGCACGGTCAGGGTTGCGTCCGTGATCTGCTGTGACAGCGGAATCGAGTGGATGGACAGGCCAACAGTGGTGTCGGCGTCGCCATGCAATATTTCGGTTGGCACGGTGATGGCGCTGTAACGCGGGTACAAAGCCTTGATCTCGTCCAGCAGGTTGGCACGCTGCATAGCGTTGGCGCGCATGGTGTCGCGGCGCAGGGTCAAGGGTGCGCCAATATATTCGGCGTAGCCTTCGGGTTCTTTCTGCGGGGCGAAGACGGACTCGATGGCGCTGTCGACCACCGGGTTGGGCACGAACGCGGTCAGGGCTGGCACTACGGTGGCGCTGCCCAGATCGCTGGAGGTGATTTTGTAAAATAGGCTCAGATCAGTGGTCCACGGGTTTGACGCGGCCGCCAGTAGGATCAGTGCGGACAGGCTGTCGGGGCGCTCCACAGCCCAAGCCAGCGCAACCGCACCTCCGTAGCTTTGGCCCAGAACCATCGGTTTTTGCAGGCCAAGCTGGTCAGAAGCATCGGCCAGCAATGTGGCCTGTTCGGTCAGCGTCGTGCCGTTTGGATTGACTCGTTCGGTATAGCCCAGCCCCGGACGGTCAAAGGCTGTGACACGGTAGCGGTCGGCCAGTTTGTCGACCAGAGAGAAGGTGAAATCGCGCAGGTTGCCACTGGCACCATGGATCAAGACAAGATCGGGGCCAGTGCCTTTGGTGACGTAATGCACCTGCGTGCCATTGACGTTCAGGAATTGGCCAAGGGGCGGAAACTGCTTTTCCGCCTTGGTCTCGCGGTAACTGGCCGTGCAAGCTGTTGTCAGCACCAACGCTGCTGCGCATCCCAGCAGCACGCCCATTCCTTTTAACGCCAAACCGGCCTCCTACCTGTTGCGCAGATCCGTACTTGCTGCGCCTATCTGCTCAATGTCGAACGGAGTCGTCAGATAGATCTCTGACACCCAATTGCCATAGAGAAGATGGGCATGGCTGCGCCAGCGGTTCTGCGGCGGATTGCTGGGGTCGTTGTCGGGGTAGTAATTGGCAGGCACGTTGATCGGTGTGCCATTGGCGACGTCACGGTCGTATTCGTCCTTCAGTGTATTGCTGTCATACTCGAAATGGTTGAACACATAGAGCGCCCGGTGTGTCGGGTCTTCGATCAGGCAGGGGCCGGTTTCGGTGCTGTCGATCAGGATAGGAAGCCCTGCCTTTTCAACGTCTTCGCGCCTGATTTCGGTCCAGCGGCTGACCGGGATCACCATATCGTCCGAGAACCCACGCAAATAAGGCGACGCAGGTGCGAGGCTGCGATGGCGGATGCAACCGAACGCTTTGTGCGGCAGTTCGATCTTGGGCACGCCATGGAAGTGATTGATCATCGCCATGCCACCCCAGCAGACACCGAAGGTTGAATGCACGTTGGTCTGTGTCCAGTTCATCACTTGGATCAATTCGTCCCAGTAAGTCACGTTCTCAAAGGGTAAATGTTCAATCGGTGCGCCGGTGATGATCAGCCCGTCAAATTTTTCGCCACTGTCCGCAACTTCGGCAAAGGGGCGGTAAAAGCTTTCCATATGCTCGGCTGCGGTGTTTTTGGTCTGGTGTTCGGACATGCGGATCAGGTTGAATTCGATCTGCAAGGGTGTGGCCCCGATCAGCCGGGCAAACTGGTTTTCCGTCTGGATTTTCTTGGGCATCAGGTTGAGCAGCGCGATCCGCAGCGGGCGGATATCTTGCTGGCTGGCCAGTTCATCGGGAATCACCATCACGCCTTCGCGCTTGAGCACGTCATAGGCGGGTAAGTTGTTGGGCAGTTTGATCGGCATGGCTTATGGTCTTTTCTGGTCTAGCGCGCTTGCGATCAACGCGTCGAAATTGGCGGGTGAGGCATCGGCCATCAGATCGTGGGCGTCGATGGTAATGCCCCAGCGGTCCGCCATCATCTGGTAGCGCGGTTGACGATGCGCAAGGGCTTGGGCGTAGGTCCATCGGACAAACGCATCTGGATCAACATCGTTTGGTTTGAGATTGTTTTCATTTAGATATTGATCCCAAACACGCGTCAAGAACTTGGGCTGGTAGGCCATTGGTTTCGGCGCTTTGTCGAAGCGACGGACGAGTTCTTGTGTGTGTGCTTCGTCACCTTTGATCCAGACCAGCAGCGCGTGTTTTGACAATTCTGCCATGATTGGATCGTTTGGGTCTTTGGGATCGACCCATTCACAGATTGACCCGCCTGTGTCGCAAACGAAATGCGGATAGCCGTACAGATCCATGGCGCGATCGATGAAGTATCCGGTGTCCATGAGGGCGGCCATCTCGGCGCGGCGGAACTGGTCCTGCCGTTTGCGATATTCTTCGACTGGCATACCGCCCCGCGCCGGGTCGCCGGGTTTGCCCAGATAGGCCGAAACGGGCGCAAGATTGTCAAAGGTGAGGTTGGAGCCGATATAAATCGAGTCCGACATCAAAAGATCGCGCAGGAATGGGACTTTCATCGCTTCGCGCTTGGCGTTGTCGGCGATGTATTCGCCCATGTAGCGTGTGCCGATGCGGTAATCGATCGAGTAGTGGAACCAGTCACCGCTGTCGCGCAGAAGGTTCGAAATATGCGTTTTTCCTAAGCCAGACATGGCAAACAGCACGACGCGTTTGTTCGGCGCGTTCTGCCAATCTTGTGCGGAAGTATAGATCATCTGCGCCATTCCATGTCTGAAAAACCCGTCGCTTGGGATTAACGGTGCGACAGGGAGGCGTCAAACGGTTGTGGTTGAGGACATGATAAACCCCGCCGGACGCCGGTCCGACGGGGCTACTCTTTACGGCGTTACCGTTTAAACCCGGTGCTGCCGCTTAGAAATCTACGGTCAGCGAAAGACCCACGCCCAAAGCGGTGTTGTCTTCGAATTTTACGCCTGACGCATCCTCGGCTTCGCCGATCCAAGCGTATTCAAGGCCACCGCGCAGTGTCATGTTGTCCATCTTGTATTGACCACCCACGCCGAGGCTCACAAAGCCATCGCGCGGGGCAAGGCGGGACACGGTGTCGCCGTTCTGCGCCTCATAAGACACCTGAACAAAGCCGGACAGGTCGTCTGTAAAGGCGCGACCGACACCGAGTTTCCAAGTGGTGCGATCGTTGTCAAAGCCGGTCACGTTGCCGCCTGTCACACCTTCGTATTCCGGAGTGCGGACTTCCCACTTCGACCATTCGACCCAATTGACCTGACCAAAGAGCAGGGTGCCCGGCGCAACCCCGGTCTGAAAGTCGAGAGCCACGGCCTGCGGCATGGTCACTTTGGTGTCGCCACCCGTGGCGTTGATGCCAAGGCCCGCGATGGTTTCCGACGTGCTGAAGGTGTGTGTGATTTCGCTCTGCCAAGACAGGGCCACACGCAGCGCAATATCGGGAATCTCGTAGGCCACGCCAAGGATGGCACCCCAGTCACCGACGCGGCGACCGCTGGCGTTGTATTCCATCGAGGTGCCGAAGTTCTGCGCGGCGGCACCCAAGGTTTGTGCCTCTGCGCCAAGTGCTTGCGCCTGTGCGCCCAAAGCCGCGGCCTGTGCGCCGAGTTCTTGGGCTGCGCCCAGATCACCGGCGGCCCCTGCTGCCTGTGCCTGTGCACCCAGTGCTTGCGCCTCGGCACCCAATGCTTGCGCTTGTGCACCCAAACCTTGCGCGTTGCGGCCAACCGAACTGCGGACCAGAAGGTCCGGGATGGTGATGTCTGCTTGGCTTTCGACATAACGGGCGCCACCAAAGACCGACACGCGGTCGGTGACACGATACTTGCCGACAAGTGCAATCTGATCGCTGTCCCAGTCGGCAGTCAGGCCCGCGTATACGCCTTGTGTGTATTCCGCCCCCGCGCCGTATGGGTTGTTCAAATACATGCCGAATGACAGCTTTTCGGTGAAGTCGTTTTTGTAGGCAAGGCTGTAATTGTTGTAATCTGTCAGCATGTTGCCGGTGCTGGTTTCGCCGCCGCCAGCAGCGGTAAGTTCGGGTGTGTACGTACCCGACAGTTCCGGCATCACATGCGAAAAGCTTAGTTGAAGCTGATCATTTCGTGTGAACAGAAACCCGTAATCGTTGTTTGACCGCTCGATACCGCCTGCATGTGCTGCACCAGCGGCTACGGCAAGTGCGATGGCACTCGTCATGACTGTTTTCATTGGACCCTCATCCCTTGAGAATTTGTTCTCCTCTGCAAAACCCGTACCCAATCGCTCAAAGTTTGGTCAATTTTTACCATACGTCAGCGAAAGCGTTGTGCCGTAGCGTCACAATCCCGTTACGTGCGAGTTGAGGACCAAATATTGTAGTAATTTGCGCCGAAAATGAGGGCCGCTCCGATCAGAACAAACGGATCGAGCGGTTCTGCGTACAAGAGCATGCCCACGACGGCAATCACCGGCAATCTGGTGAAATCGATAGGCATTACAATCGTGGCCGGGGCCAACGACAACGCGGTGGTCAGGCAGAAATGTGCAACCAGACCTGCGACTGCGATCACGATCACCCAAGGCAGGTTTGTCGCTGTTGGGAAGGCGATGTCGCCGTCAAATCCGGCAAAGCCAAGGCCAAGGACTGCCTGCATTACCGTGAGGTAGAAAAGGATGCAGGTAATGGTCTCGGTCCGTGTCAATTTGCGGGTGAACACTGCCGATCCAGCAAAGCCGATGGCGGCCAGTGCCGCGGTGATCAGTCCGATATGGAACGTCTCGGGGCTGGGGCGCGTCACGACGAGGATGCCAATGAACCCGATTACCGCTGCGATGGCCTGCGATTTGGTGAGGCGCTCGCCTAAAACGAACGGGGCCAGCAGCATCACCCACAGGGGTGAGGTGAATTCCAGCGCGAACACCTGCGCCAGCGGAATAACCGTGATCGAATAGAACCACAGGTTCTGCCCGGCGAAATGACTGACATTGCGGATAAAGTGCAGGCCCAGCTTTTGCGCCCGCACTTCACGTAGCGTCCCTGCGGCGCTGGCGATGACAACGACGATCACGATACCAATCAGGCTGCGGTACATCATGATTTCGAAAGTATCGAGTTCTAGGCTGACAGCGCGGCCCGCCACGGCCATCGACGTAAACGAAACGATCGCGCCGATCATCCAGAGGCAGGCGCGGATTGTGGGTGACAGGGTCATACGGCGCGGCGCATCATATCTGGAAAATGTTGGCCCATTCAGTCACGCGGCAGCTGACAACAGCCTGACAGAAACCGCCGCTGGCCCGGTGCGATCAACTGCATGGTGATGGTCCAGCCGTAAGAACGGTCGCTCATCCCGTCAAAGCAGGTGGCACCCGCGATGGTGGCTTCGATCACGCGGCTGTCCTCTGTCGCGAGCGTCACAAGCGCGGGGCTGCCAAGGCGGCCTTCGGCGGTGACGATGCTGTCAAAGGCGAAATCGCTGTCGCCGTCCACTGGATGGGAATACCGCGCGTCCGTTCCATAAAGACCCAAGGCCCAAAACGGCTCGGTGCCACCACAGATCAGGCCTTGAGGCAGGGTTGTCTCGCCCAGAGTTGGGACCTCGTCGCGGGTCAAGAACCGGGTCGCAACCCAGCCGTCGCGTTCGTTCAACGCGATACGTGCCCAATTGCCTGTGCTGTCGAATTCCAACGCTTCAATCCGATGCGCGTCATAGGCCAGATCGCCGATATCGGCGCTGCTGGCCGATGGTTCCGACCGGACGTTCAGCACATCATCAATCGCAACACCGACGACGCGATGATAGGACGGTTCCGCCTGCACCAAAACCGGCAGGGCAAACGCAAATGTGATCAGGCTGGCGCGGGTCATTCCCACTCGATCGTTCCCGGAGGCTTTGACGTGATGTCATAGGTCACGCGGTTGATGCCTTTGACCTCGTTGATGATCCGCGTGGCGGTTTCGCCAAGAAAATCATGTTCGAACGGGTAGTAATCTGCCGTCATACCATCGACCGACGTCACGGCACGCAAAGCACAAGCGTAATCATATGTACGGCCATCGCCCATCACGCCCACGGTGCGTACCGGCAGGATGGCAACAAAGGCCTGCCAAATCTCGTCATAAAGGCCGTGCTTGCGAATCTGGTCGATATAGACCGCATCCGCTTTGCGCAGAATATCAAGCTTTTCGCGGGTGATTTCACCGGGGCAGCGGATCGCAAGGCCAGGACCGGGGAACGGATGACGACCAATAAAGCTGTCGGGCAGACCAAGTTCCCGGCCCAAGGCGCGCACCTCGTCCTTGAACAATTCGCGCAGCGGTTCGACAAGTTTAAGGCCCATCTTTTCCGGCAATCCGCCGACATTATGGTGGCTTTTGATCGTCACCGAAGGCCCGCCGCTAAAGCTGACGGACTCGATCACGTCCGGGTAGAGCGTGCCCTGAGCAAGAAATTCTGCGCCGTCGATCTCGTTTGCGTATTTCTGGAATACGTCGATGAAGAGCCGGCCAATAATTTTTCTCTTTGTTTCTGGGTCGCTTACGCCGTCAAGTTCGCCCAAAAACAGTTCTTGTTCCTGAGCGTGAATCACTTTCAGGTTCATGTGATCGCGGAACATGCTCACGACCTCTTCGGCTTCGTTCAGCCGCAGCAATCCATGATCAACAAACACGCACGTAAGCTGGTCGCCAATAGCATCGTGCAACAAAGCCGCCGCGACAGAGCTGTCAACACCGCCAGAGAGTGCACAGATCACAGGTTTATCGCCGACCTGTTCTTTGATCTTGCGGATCGCCTCTTCGCGATAAGCGCCCATTGTCCAATCGCCGCTAAAACCCGCCAATTGCACGAAATTCTGATACAGCGTCTTTCCGTTCGGCGTGTGGTGTACCTCGGGATGGAACTGCACCGCATAGAATCGGCGTTCGGTATCGGCCGTGATTGCAAACGGTGCGCCGGGCGAAGTGCCTAGAACGTCGAAACCTGGAGCGATTTCAGAGACATGGTCGCCGTGGCTCATCCAGACTTGTTCGCGGCCTGAGCCATCCATGAACCAACCCGACAAAAGATCGCTGCGAGTCTCAGAAGGCGTGACATACGCGCGGCCAAATTCCGCGGTCGCATGTTCACCCGCTTCGACCTTGCCGCCCAGATCCTGCATCATGACCTGCTGGCCATAACAAATGCCAAGGATCGGCACGCCCATCTCGTATGCCTTTTTCGGCGGGCGCGGGCTGCCTTCGCGCATCACGCTGTCCGGGCCACCGGAAAAGATGATCGCTTTGGGCGCAAACTCGGTCAGAAACGCATCCGTTACGTTCTGGTAGGGATGGATTTCGCAATAGACATTCAGCTCGCGTAGGCGACGCGCAATCAGCTGCGTGACCTGGCTGCCAAAGTCGATGATAAGAAGGCGGTCGTGTTCAGGTGTGCTCATGGCTCCTGATAGGCAGAGCCATGGAAAATGGCAATATTGCCGATGCAGTGCTTTGCACATGGCTTTGCCGGGGCAGCTCGCCCCGCGAATGTCGCTTTCGCAACGGACAGGACGCAATCGGTCCCTGACGGCCTTCGGTCTCATATTATGGAATGTGAACCGGTCGCAGGATCGGGCGCATCAGAACCCGCACGGAGTTGAATCATGGCAGAGGCAGAGACACGCAGACGGTCACGCGGTGGCGGCGGTGCTGCACGGCGGGCAGAACGCACGGCGGTTTCAGTTGAAACAGCCAAGTATATCCAGCGCAATATTCCGAATTTCGAGATTCTGAATGAAGAGGCGCTCGAAGTTATCGAAACCAACGCGGAAACCATTCTGGCCGAGATCGGTGTCAACTTCGTCAACAACCCGGCGGCATTGGACCGATGGCGTGATGCAGGGGCCGAGGTTACAGGCGAACGTGTGCGCATCCCGCGTGGTCTTGCGCGCAAGCTATGCAGCACTGCACCTTCGACTATCACGCAACATGCGCGCAACCCCAACCGCAATGTCGAAATCGGTGGGCGCAATCTGGTTCTGGCCCCGGTTTACGGCCCTCCCTTCGTGCATGATGCCATGGGGGGGCGCCGCTATGCGACGATGGCCGATTTCGAAAAATTTGTTAAGCTGGGTTACATGTCCAAATGGCTGCACCATTCGGGTGGTACGGTTTGCGAACCGACGGATATCCCAGTGAACAAGCGGCACCTTGACATGCTGATGGCGCACATGACCCTGTCGGACAAACCGTTCATGGGCTCGGTGACCGAACCCAGCCGCGCACAAGACAGTGTGGACATGTGCGAGATCCTGTTCGGCAAAGACTTCGTGCAGGAAAACACCGTGATGACCTCGCTTATCAACATCAACTCGCCGATGACATTCGACGACGTGATGATGGGTGCGCTGGAAGTCTATGCCAAGAACAATCAGGCCTGCATCGTCAGCCCGTTTATCGTTGGCGGTGCGATGGCACCGGTATCGGTAATGGGAACGCTGACGCAAGTTTTGGCCGAAGTCATGGCAGGCATCGCCTTTAGCCAGCTTGTGCGCCCCGGTGCGCCAGTGATTTTCGGCGCTTTCGTGACCTCGATCGACATGAATTCTGGCGCGCCGACCTTTGGCACGCCAGAAGCCAGCCAGATCACCTATGGGGCCGGACAGCTGGCTCGTCGTTTGAACCTGCCATACCGTTCTGCGGGTAGCTTTACGGGATCGAAACTGCCCGACGCGCAAGCAGCCTACGAAACCGCGAACAGCCTCAACATGGGGTTGCTGTCGGGGGTCAACTTCATGTTGCACGCCTGCGGGTGGTTGGAGGGCGGTCTGGTCGCGTCGTTTGAAAAATTCGTCATGGACGCCGATCAACTGGGCGCGCTGCACAAGATGGCTCAAGGGGTCGCTGTTGACGAAGAAGCCCAAGCGATGGGGGCAATTGCCGAAGTGGGGCCGGGTGGGCACTATCTGGGCTGCGCTCACACGCAGGCGCATTTCAAATCGGCGTTCTGGCGGTCCGAAGTGTTCGACTTTAAACCGTACGAGACGTGGTCCGAAGAGGGCGCTCGTGATACCATGGCGCTGGCGACAGAGCGGGTGCAACGACTTATCGATACGTATCAGCAGCCGCCACTTGATGCGGGCATTCACGAAGCCCTAAGCGAATACGTGGCCAAGAAAAAAGCGTCCATGCCGGACGCCTTTATGTGATCAATACCGGTCCGGCTTTCTGCGTCTGAGCGCGCAGCAGCTGCGACTCGCCCATGATCGCAATCAATAAATCGACATGCGCGGCGATGCTGTACCCGGCATCGCCGTTTTCACGTTTCTCGTTCATTTCGGCTTCCAGCGCCATCAGCTTGGTCAAAGTTGGCCCCAGACGCGGGGTCACACCGTAACCCAAAAGCCGTGGAAGTCGCGCTTCGCGCCGATAGCTTTGTGCCCCAATCCGTGCTGCACGGATCAACAGGCGTGGTCGGCGAAGTGTCGCTATTTGGGTCAACAGGTCTAGCATGGTTGGTTCCTTCAAGCTGGCAGTCAGAAAACTTATCCACCAAGATCATCGCACAACTTAAGGATGTGTTGCGCAATCAAAAGAACGGCGAACGCTACCCCTTCGATTTGTTTACTATTTGGAAACAAAAGATTCGAAACCCGCAAAAGTTAACAAATCAGAAATAAATGCACTTTTAGGTTGAGTGCTGTTTGGGGATAAACCTGTGGACTAATTCCGCAGGAAAACTGCTGAATGGGGAAATTTAATGACTGACCTGCAACATGTCGAAAACCGGCTTGGCTTCACCGCATTGTTTCCAGAAGACGCACGACACTACCTTGCTCACACGACCGACGGACGGCCTTTGCGCGACATCGCACGCGAGGCGGGGTGCCATCCGTCAACCATTCTGCGACGTGTGCGAAAGCTTGAGACGCTGCGGGATGATCCGCTGGTAGATCGTGTTCTGGGTGGCGAAGACTCTGAACCTGTTGAGCGCGAACTGACCACTGCCAACATGGATTTCGTGATCGATGCGATGCGCCAATTAAGCCAATCTCGCGCGATGCTGTTGTACCGCGAAGGCGTTGTGCAGGCGGCGGTCGTAAAGACTATTGGTGAAGGCGAGACCGTGATCTTGGGGGCGGTCTGTCTGGATGTGGCTGCTGCGCTTGTGCTGCGCAATTGGATTGCCCCGGATGGGGGGGCTGTTATCAAACGATATCGCGTCACGGACGAGGGTCGCAGCATTGTACCCAAACTTGTTGCCGCGCGTGACGCTCGTGCTGCCAACGCACACGATTTCTGTCATAGCCCATTTCAGAATGTCTTGGCAGATCGCCGGTCGCGAGATCGGTCGCAAAATACGGGTCCGGGCTTTGAAAGCCCCTTATCCGTCTTGGCACGACGCCGCGGGCCAGATGGAAAGCCGTTTTTACCTGCCGAATTCGTTGCAGCTGGGGACCACCTTCACGAGGACTTCGCGATAGCAGGACTGACGGCATCAGACTTGTTGGGATGGGACGACCCTGAAGTTCTGCAACCGATGTACGAACAGGCAGAGCACATGACAGACCGCCGCCGGTGTGAAGCTATTGAGCGGACACTTGATGCAATCAAAGATCTGGGACCCGGATTAAGCGAAGTGGTCTTGCGGTGCTGCTGCCTGCGCGAAGGGCTGGAAGCAACGGAAAAGCGACTGGGCTGGTCTGCGCGTTCAGGAAAGGTGGTGCTGCGCATCGCATTGCAACGGCTTACACTTTTCTATGCCAGAACCGAGGCTCGCAAGCGTATCCTGATCGGCTAGGGCCGCGCGTCATCGGGGGGGCTGGTTTTCTCAAAAACAGGTAGTCACCTTTTTGAAGGGTGCAGGAGGCACTCATTACATTTGGGAATTTGAAGCTGCAA
This sequence comes from Paracoccaceae bacterium, assembly GCA_024742575.1. Classification (GTDB taxonomy): domain Bacteria; phylum Pseudomonadota; class Alphaproteobacteria; order Rhodobacterales; family Rhodobacteraceae; genus Marivita. Next base: position 26,247 of record JANSYF010000041.1, read on the forward strand.
CGCAGCTATGCAACACTGGTACTACCTCCTGCTGCTTTTTATGCTAGAGGAGGCTAAACCTGATTAAGCGGGGAAAAATCGTTGCGCGACCTCAAGATCCCAGAACAGCGCCACCCGGAAAAAGCCCATCGTCCGGATAACGCTCAGCCCAAGAAACCCAGTTGGATCCGCGTGAAAGCGCCCGGTGGCGAAGGGTACAATGAAACCCGTCGCATCATGCGCGAGCACAAGCTGGTCACGGTCTGCGAAGAAGCGGGATGTCCCAATGCTGGCGAATGCTGGTCGCAGGGTCACGCCACCATGATGATCATGGGCGAGATTTGTACCCGTGGCTGTACGTTTTGTAATATTGCCACGGGCCGCCCTGACACGCTGGATGCGTTTGAACCGGGCCGCGTGGCCGATGCCGTGCAAAAGCTGGGTTTGAACCATGTGGTCATCACGTCGGTGGATCGCGACGATCTTGATGATGGCGGAGCTGAACATTTTGCTCAGACGATCCGTGCCATCCGCCACCGCGCACCTGAAACTACAATTGAAATACTGACGCCGGACTTTCTGAAATGCGGACCAAATGCTTTGGAAACCGTCGTTGCTGCCAAGCCGGATGTATTCAACCACAACCTCGAAACGGTTCCAGGCCTGTATCCAGAAGTGCGCCCCGGAGCGCGCTACTTCCACAGCCTACGCCTGCTTCAGCGGGTGAAAGAGATTGATCCGTCGATCTTTACAAAATCAGGCATCATGGTGGGTCTTGGTGAAAATCGTCAGTCGGTGGTGCAGGTCATGGATGACATGCGCGCAGCGGATGTGGATTTTCTGACCATTGGCCAATACCTGCAACCGACGCCGAAACACCACGCGGTGGATCGTTTCGTGACCCCGGAAGAATTCGCAGGCTACGAAAAGGCCGCGTATGGGAAGGGGTTCCTTATGGTATCGGCTACGCCGCTCACACGGTCGTCATACCATGCCGGAGATGATTTTGCCCGCCTACGCGCCAATCGCGAAGCAAAGCTGGCAAAAAACTGATCGGTTCATGCGCTGAACTTGGTTAGGGCAGGGCTTTGAGATAGGCCGCAACCGCCTCGCGGTCGCTGGCGGGTAGTTTAGCGAAGTTTTCGATCACAGCCACCATATGGCCACCTGCGCTGTCGAAATCGGGCGTAAACCCGGTTTCAAGATAGTAGACGATGTCGGTTGATTCCCATGTCAGATCAGCAGGCCGCAGTGACGGGATCATTCCACGTCCGGTTGGGTTCGGTGCACCGCCCAGCCAATTTGCGCGGTTCATGCCGCCCAAGGCATCGCGCGGTGTGTGGCATTCGCCGCAATGGGCCAATGCTTCGACAAGGTACCGCCCACGCTTCAGTTCTGGCGTTTCGGCTGCTTGCATGACCCAAGTATCGTCCAGATAGAACAGTTTCCACCCGCCAACCGAGCGGCGAATGTTGAACGGGAAACCAACTTCGTGCGGCTGGCTTGGCGTCGCGTCGGCGGGAAGGGTTTGCCAATAGGCCCAAAGGTCGACCACGTCCTGATCGTCCATGTGCAGGTATGATCCATAGGGGAACGCCGGGTAGTAATGCTGCCCCTCGGGTGACACACCTTTTTTCACCGCGCTGGCGAATTCGCCAAGCGTCCAGCTTCCAATCCCTGCGTCAGGATGGGGTGAAACGTTGGGCGCGATAAAGGTCCCAAAGTCCGAGTCGAACCGCTGTCCCCCGGCAAGGATCAGCTTGGCGTCACCTTTCGCGTCGGGCGCGGCATGGCAGGATGCGCATCCTGAGGCGATGAATACAGTTTCACCTTTGGCCGGATCACTTTCGCGTCCGGCCAAAGGGCTGCTGTCGATGGGCGTGGCACGTGTTACGAACACTACAACTGCCGCGATGGCAGCAAGCCCCAAGGCTCCTAGACTCAATCCACGCCGCATCTTTGCAGGTCAGTTCGCCGGAGCGCGGTACGTGTCGTGACAGGCTTTGCAAGTGCCCCCAACTTGACCCATCACAGGTCCGAGACCTTCAACGCCTCCCGCTGCGGCGGCCTGAATCGCCTGCGCTGCTGTGCCGAAATCCGCCCACTTGGAAAGGAAGTCGTCATTTTGATCCCAGATGTTGGGCTGTGCGCGCGTGCCGTCCAGTGCCATGTTGTCAGTCCCAGCTGGCCACATCGGCCCTTGTTGGATCATTGACACGGCAACCAGCGTATCTGCTGCGGCCTGCGCGGCTTCGGCGTCATAATCCATTTTGCCTTGGGCCATGCCGCCAAGAATGCCTAGGTTGATCGCCATGATGCGGAACTGGCCCTGACGCGCTTTCAACTGTGCAGAAAAATCGTCCTGAGCCATGGCTGCGGTGCCACACCCCAAAGCTGCGAAAGCGACTGCGAATGCGAGATGTTTCTTCATGAATTCATACTCCCTGAAAATTATATGCCTTAGAACCTAGTATGCCTCGCGCAAGTCACAAATTAATTGTTAGAAATTGCAAAAGGGGTCGCCATACATGCACAAGCTGAATTGGGATGATTTGCGGTTCGTTCTGGCGGTTGCTGATACTGGATCAGTAAACGCCGCCGCTAAAGCTTTGGGTGTTAACCACGCCACGGTTCTGCGCCGCATCGCGTCATTTGAAGAAGTGTGCGGCGGGCCAGTTTTCGAACGAGACCGTAGCGGCTATCGATTGCGCCCAAGCCGCGCTCCGGTGATCGAGGCAGCGCGCCTTGCAGCCCAGAATATCAGCACGGCGGAAGCCCTGATGCAGGGGCGTTCCAGCCAAGCTGGCAAGACGCTGCGCATCACGTCGACAGATACCTTTTGTCAGACGGTTTTGGCATGGATCTATCCGGCATTGTCACGTCGTGTGATGCCCGACCGCCTTAGTTATCTATGCTCTAATGCGCATCTTGATATGGCGCGTCTCCATGCTGATGTTGCCCTTCGCCCAACTATGACGCTGTCGGAAGAGCTTATTGGCAAACAGATTACCGAGATGCGCTTCAGCGTTTACACGCGGCGTAAGGCAAAAAATGAAACCAAAGGCTGGCTGGGCATGAGTGGTGCGATCGAACGCGCCGGCCCAGCCCAATGGATGACGCGCGAAATTGATCCGTCCGACATCATTGCCAGCGCAGACAGTTTTTGTCTGCTGACTCAAATGTTGGTCAAAGGAAATGCACAAGCCATTCTGCCATGCATCCTAGGCGATGCGTCTCCAGATCTCATGCGCATCGAAAGCGCAGCGCCCGATTTCCATGTCCCCATATGGATTGCGTGTCATCGCGATCTTGCGGGCAGTGAACGACTGCAATGCCTGATGGATTCGATGGAAAAGCTGTTGCAGCCACATATCCCGGCGATAGCTGGAACTGCTGCCTCAGCCCGTGCTGCGGCAGGCGGGCGCTAGCGTAAAACCCGGTTTGGTATGCGCTCAGCGTCAAGTGACATCCAGTCTGGCCAGCCGACCCAGCGTTCGATGGCAAATAACAACAGACAAACAGCAACCACTGCAAATACGAGTTTCACACGCGCCGGGCTAGGCGGGTTTCGCGCCCACTGCGCCATGCGCAACAGATGAAACCAGTTCACGCCTCGGGAAACCGAACCTTACCGATAAATGGTAGGTTACGGTTGCGTTGCGCATAGTCGATGCCATAGCCGACAACAAATTCGTCCGGGATAGAAAACCCGATCCAATCCGCAGCCACATCCGTTTCGCGCCGTGACGGCTTGTCCAGCAAAGCAATGGTGCGCAACCGCCCCGGATTGCGCGATTCGAGCAAACCCACCACGTGTTTGAGCGTATGCCCGGTGTCGACGATGTCTTCCACTACCAGCACATCCCGGCCTTCGATCTGGCCGCGCAAGTCTTTCAGAATGCGCACTTCACGGCTCGATTCCATCGCGTCGCCATAAGACGACGCCTCAAGAAAATCGACTTCGACAGGCAGGTCCAGTTCGCGCACAAGATCGGCGATAAACACGAAACTGCCGCGCAGCAGGCCGACCACCACCAGCTTGTTGGTGTCCCGGAATTCTTCTTTGATGGCGTGCGACAATTCCTCGATCCGGGCGGCAATTGCCTTGGCCGAGATCATTTCGTCGATGACATAAGGACGCTCTGACATAGGTTTCCCTTGATTTTTCGCGCGCACAATACGACATCCCCCGCCACTGTCACGGTCAAAACAAAA
>JANSYF010000012.1 GCA_024742575.1 Paracoccaceae bacterium
GGCAAGACCGCCTTGATGAATTCCCATTCAAGATCGCTCATGTCTGATCGTGCCACTTGCATCCTCCCGCCCGATGTTCGCCCGGGAGTGAATCACAAACCTATACAGTCAAACAAGAATTAATGGGTGTACTGCCTAGTTGCGACAAGCGATGCAGCAAGCACATTGAGCAATGAATAATGGGCACCGTTTCCGTCCAAGCGCCCAATTTGCACAAGTCCGAATGCAGCAATATAGACGAAAAAACCCGCAACCCCGATCAATTGAAGCGGGCCAATGGTAATAAAATACTTGAAAATCTCTGTCACTCTAACCCCCACAAACTGTCTTGTGGTGTTGGGTTAGAAAATCCCGTTTATTGCCACATCTCCCAAATGGGGGGTGGCTCATTCGAAAGTGACCCTAGGTCAGGAATTCCTTACCGTCATATAATTGTTCAATTTTTTGTGATTTCAACCTCTGGCGTACATGGTTTTTGGCCAGTACCCCCAGCAGGGTAACGCGCTGCATCTGGCACACATGTTTGTGAGATCCAAAATTTACATTTGAACCGAAGGCAAAATTGACGGTTTCACCAGATTCATTGCATTATGACGCGAAGGTTGGACCGCTCTGCTGCGCAACCAAGACGATTGAAAGGCTGCCTATGTTCACCAGACGAAAAATGATTGCCACTCTAACCGCGTTGGCTGCGCCCGCCTTGGTTCGCCCGGCTTTCGCCGCGCCAAGCGAATGGGACTCGTGGGATTCGCAAGTTACGCCCGCGAACTTCGATCTGGGAACAAGCAATCCGTGGGGGCTTCATACACGCTACCTGCCGCAGAGTGTTCGCGCGAACGATGGTTTGAATCCCGGCGATATCCATGTCGATGCTGTCGCCCGCTACCTTTACCACATTCAGAACGACGGCACGGCGATGCGCTACGGCGTCGCTATCGGACGTGACGGGTTGTACGAGCCAGGTGTCTATACGATCCGCCGTAAGGCGAAATGGCCGGGCTGGACGCCGACACCAGCGATGATCAAGCGTGAACCCGAAAAGTACGCCCGCTGGGAAGAGGGTATGCCGCCCGGCCCCGCAAACGCTCTGGGGTCGCGCGCACTGTATCTCTATGTCGGAAACCGCGACACTTATTTACGGATTCATGGCACGCCTGCACCGCGTTCGATTGGCACTCGTGCCAGCTCCGGATGTGTGCGCATGGTGATGGCACATATCAACACGCTCTACGACAGTGTTGATACCGGTGTGACAGCGTATCTCTATCCAACAGATGGCGGGCGGCTTTAGGCCGCCCCGACATCATCAGCCAGCTGGGCGCACGCAGATTGGGTTTCCGCTGGTTGTACGGAGGGGCAACTCCGTTGTCTCTACAGGTCCTTGATGCGTGTACCAGTAGCAGCCGTCTTCGGATTTCACCCGCGCGGTCGACAGATCCTGAAACGGTGCCGCAATAGACGACACCGACTCGGGTACTGTGACGATCCCGCCGGACGGTCCGCCAGATGTTGGCACCGGTTCGCAGGCCGCAAGGCCAAGCAAGATCAAAGGGGCCGCAAAGAAAGCCTTGGCTCTGGTCATGTCGCACTCATTTCGCTGTGATATGTCGCCTACGAAAGTTGCATTAGAGCGGTAGCGCCGCAAGCCTGTGCGCAATCATGGCGATCAAGTCATGGCATGTATGCCGCAACTCGTGGGATCAAGTTTTACCAGACGCGCTGACAGGGCTGCTGCTTTGCTGTTGTGCGTCATTGAAGTTCCCGGTCTGCGATGTGTAGATGGCGTCACAACGCGACCCCGGACGCGGTTATCGCATTTTCCCGGATCGGAGGCCCACTTGGACATACGCGCAATCCTTATGGGACTGGCCTTTGCCGCCATGTGGTCTTCGGCTTTCACTTCCGCGCGGATCATCGTTGCCGACGCGCCGCCATTGATGGCCTTGGCCCTGCGGTTTATGATTTCAGGGGCGCTGGCCGTTCTTATTGCACGGCTCATGGGGCAAAGCTGGCACCTCACACGAAACCAGTGGAAGGCGACGATCATCTTTGGCATCTGCCAGAACGCGCTGTATCTGGGTCTCAATTTTGTTGCCATGCAGAGGATCGAAGCCTCACTTGCGGCCATCATCGCATCCTCGATGCCGCTCCTTGTCGGTGTCGCCGGATGGATATTCGCAGGCCAACGCATCTCTCCGCTTGGGATCATCGGGTTGATCGCAGGGTTCTGCGGGGTGGTGATCATCATGAGCGCGCGTCTTGGCGCGGGTGCGGATCTGGTCGGTGTCGGTCTGTGCCTGCTTGGCGTGATCTCGTTGACCGTAGCCACGCTCTCACTCAGAAACGCCAGTTCAGGCGGCAATTTCATGATGATTGTCGGTCTGCAAATGCTGATCGGCAGCGCCGTCCTCTGGCCTGTCGGAGTGCTGCTCGAAACCGCTGTTGTTACGCTTTCGCCCAAATTGGTGCTGGCCTTCATCTACACTACGCTGGTGCCGGGACTAGCCGCTACGTTGGTCTGGTTCTGGCTGGTCAACCGCATTGGCGCAGTCAAAGCCGCGACGTTCCACTTCCTCAACCCGTTTCTTGGTGTCGCCATCGCGGCCCTGATCCTGTCGGAACAGTTGGGTGCAATGGACATCCTTGGCGTTGTGATCATCACCTTCGGCATTCTGGCGGTACAGATCTCGCGTCAGACAGGTGGGACTGAAACAAACTCAACGCCGAAGTGAAAACGCGTCAGCATGAGTTTCAATGACAGGCCGCTCGTTTGCAGATTACGTCTGCAAGCATGGAAATCGTGTTTGCATATCTTGCGGGGCTTTTGACCCTCATAAACCCCTGCGTGATCCCGGTGCTACCGATCGTGCTGGCGACAGCCGTGCAGGCAGACAGGCGCGGCCCTCTCGCGCTTGCCGCCGGGATGAGCCTGTCCTTCGTTGTTCTTGGTGTCAGTCTCACCGCGTTCGGTCACCTCATCGGCCTGACCGTCGACACGCTCGCGCAGATCGGCGCTTGGCTTATGGTGGCCTTCGGCCTGCTGCTGCTGGTGCCAAAGGGCACAGCCGTCATGGTTGCCGCCACGTCCGGTCTATCTGCACGAGCCGATGCTGGAATGAACGAATTGGATGGCCAATCCTTGTGTGGTCAATTCGCAGGTGGCGCTTTGTTGGGCGCGGTCTGGAGCCCCTGCATTGGCCCAACCTTGGGTGGGGCCATTGCGCTGGCCAGCCAAGGACAAAGCCTGGGCCAAGTCACCTTGATCATGACCGCCTTTGCGCTGGGCGTGTCGAGCTTCATGCTTGCGCTGGCCTATGGCGCACGCGGCGCAATCGGCAGGCACAATGCGCGTCTGCGCAAGATCGCAATGGCCAGCCGCCCCGTGCTTGGGCTGGCTTTCCTTCTGGTCGGTGTTGGCCTGCTTTTGAAATGGCACCACGCGATTGAAATCTGGCTGCTCGACAATCTGCCGATTTGGCTGGTCGATCTGTCTGTTCGTTTTTGACCCAACAGGAGACTGATATATGGACCGTCGTACGTTTTTGACCCTCACCGCCGCATCTTTGGCCGTGCCATTTGCAGCTCAGGCCGAGGCACTCTCCTACACACCCGGATTGGTGCAGGAACGGCTCGCCAAAGGCGAAACGCTGTTCCTCGATTTCACCGCGAGCTGGTGTTCGACGTGTAAGTCGCAGGGGCGCACTATTAATGCGCTGAAAGCGGAAAACCCGGCCTATGCGCAAGGCGTGACATTCATCGACATTGACTGGGACACCTACGGCACATCGGAACTGTCGCAATCCCTCAAAATTCCGCGCCGGTCAACGCTGGTGGTGTTGAAAGGCGATCAGGAACTGGGCCGCATCGTAGCAGGGACTGGCACAGCACAGATCAAGGCATTGATGGACACGGCGCTGACGGCAGCCACGTCATGATCTGATCAGCCGATCTTGCCCCGATTCTCGCCCACCTGTCCGCGATGCAGCAACAGGTGGTCGAGGATCACACAGGCCATCATCGCCTCACCCACAGGCACGGCGCGAATGCCGACGCAGGGGTCGTGGCGACCCTTGGTGATGATTTCTGTCTCTTCACCCGATTTGGTAATTGTCCGCCGCGTGCTCAGGATTGACGAGGTCGGTTTGACCGCAAAGCGCACAACGATGTCCTGCCCAGTGGAAATCCCACCCAGGATTCCGCCCGCATGGTTCGAGCTGTATTCAGGACCGTTTGGCCCCATGAAGATCTCGTCTGCATTCAACGTCCCGGTCAGCATTGCCGACGACATGCCCTCGCCGATTTCCACGCCTTTGACAGCGTTGATGCTCATCATAGCTGCGGCCAGATCAGTGTCCAACTTACCATAGATGGGCGCGCCCAGCCCGGCAGGCACACCACGCGCAACCACTTCGATAATTGCGCCAACGCTTTCGCCCGACTTACGCAGCCCGTCGAGATACTCAGCCCAATCCGCCGCGGCCTTGGCATCCGGCACCCAGAACGGGTTGTTTTCGATCTCGTCCCAGTCGAAGTGATCCCTGTCAATCTGGTGCGGCCCCATCTGGGTCATGTAACCGGTGATCTGAACGCCGGGTAGCATCGCCTTGATTGCTTCGCGCGCCAAACCGCCAGCCGCCACCCGCGCCGCCGTTTCCCGTGCCGAGGATCGACCACCGCCGCGATAGTCACGAATGCCGTATTTCTGCCAATAGGTGATGTCCGCGTGGCCGGGGCGAAATTTTTCCATGATGTCGGAATAGTCTTTCGACCGCTGGTCGGTGTTTTCGATCATCAGCTGTACCGGCGTGCCTGTGGTCTGACCTTCGAACACACCCGACAGGATCTTGACCTCATCCGCCTCGCGGCGCTGCGTGGTGTATTTGTTCTGGCCCGGTTTGCGCCGGTCCAGCCAGTGCTGGATCATGCCCGCATCAATCGGCACACCCGGAGGACAGCCATCCACCGTCGCCCCAAGCGCAGGCCCGTGGCTTTCGCCCCATGTGGTGACACGGAAGAGATGTCCAAATGTGTTCAGGCTCATGGCGCGGGTCTCCTTGCTTGAAGTGTGTCCTAGGGCAGGGCGGGTCTGGTCTCAAGGTGTTTCGAATGGGCTACGCCCATCCGACAGATGCGAGGGGCTCTGCCCCTCGCGCTCCCCGGAGTTTAACTAGCAAGATGAAAGGTCTGCGTTTTCGCCTTGAAGACGTCCCCTCACAAGTCTACGTCTGTGCCTACCTCGGGGTGCCATGGCTTTGGCTGAGATGCGTGATGCGAACCCGTTGAACCTGAACCGGTTAACACCGGCGGAGGGAAGGTATGGATCAGATCCTGTCTTGCCCTCTCGTCGCAAAACAGGAGGATGCCATGAAAAAGGCCCTTATCTTTGCTGCGGGATTTCTTGCTACGACCACTACGGTGGCCGCACAAGACACACCCGTCCTGACCGTCTACGCAGGCGATTACATCGTGTCGGAATGGGGTCCCGGCCCCAAGATAGAAGAGATGTTCGAATCCCAATGTGCCTGCGATCTGCAGTTCAAACCGGGCGACCTCTTGCCCCGGATCCTGCTTGAAGGTGCGCAGACCGATGCGGATATCGTGTTTGGCCTGAACACCGACGTCACCAGACGCGCCCGAGAAAGCGGGTTGTTCGCGCCGCACGGGCAGGACACGTCAAGCCTGACCCTGCCTGTCGAATGGACCGATGAAGTGTTCCTGCCCTACAATTACGGGCACACGGCATTCATCTACAATGAAGAACGGATCTTGGATGTTCCGGAAAGCTTCGAGGCCCTGCTGAATGCGCCAGATGACTTGAAAATCGTCATTCAGGACCCTCGGTCATCAATTTCGGGGCTGGCCTTAGTTCTGTGGGTCAAGGCGATCTACGGCGATGCGGCGGAACAGGTCTGGGAACAGCTTGCGCCCAAGATCCTCACCGTCACCAAGGGCTGGTCGGAAAGCTATGGCCTGTTCACCGATGGCGAAGCGGACATGGTGCTGAGTTACACAACCTCGCCCGCCTATCACATCATCGCCGAAGAGGACCGCACAAAGAAGGCGGCGATATTCCCGGAAGGGCATTATTTTATGGTGGAGCTTTCGGCCGAGGTGGCGGGTACGGATGTGCCGGAATTGGCGGATCAGTTCCTTGCTTTTCAACTGTCCGAAGAGTTCCAGACCATGATCGCCACCGGCAACTGGTCTTTCCCGGCCAAGTTGGACGCCTCGAAATGGCCAGAGGGGTTCAAGGAACTGAACCTGCCGAAAAAGGTGCTGTTCTATTCTGAGGATGAAGCCGCCGCATTGCGGGATGAAACGGTCGAGGAATGGCGCCGCGCGCTTTCGCAATAATCGCGGCATTGACCGTGGCCGGTCTGGTGATCGGCCCGGTCACAGCCGTGATCCTGCGGGCAGAGACGTTCAGCGGGTTCCGTCCGGCAGACTGGCAGGCGCTGCGGTTTACGCTTTTGCAGGCCACCTTATCGGCGGGACTGAGCGTCGTTTTCGCCATCCCGGTGGCGCGTGCATTGGCTCGGCGTCAGTTCCTCGGACGCGGGCTCCTGGTGGCGCTTCTGGGTGCGCCGTTCATACTTCCGGTGATCGTGGCCGTGCTGGGATTGCTGGCCGTGTTCGGGCAGTCTGGCTTGGTCAATCGCCTTTTGGCCCCTTTGGGGGTGCCGGAACTGCAGATTTACGGGCTGCACGGCGTTCTGCTGGCGCATGTGTTCTTCAACCTGCCGCTGGCGACCCGGTTGATCCTGCAGGGCTGGCTTGCCATCCCGGCGGAGCAATTCCGCTTAGCGGCCACGCTAGGCATGGGACGCCGCGCCATGTGGCGCGCCGTTGAGTGGCCGATGTTGCGCCGGATCGTGCCCGGGGCGTTCGCGGTCATTTTTGTGATCTGCCTGTCGTCCTTTGCTGTTGCATTGACCCTTGGGGGCGGGCCTCGAGCGACCACGCTGGAACTGGCAATCTACCAGTCGATGCGGTTTGATTTCGATTTGGCCCGCGCGGCCGTGCTTGGTCTTGTGCAACTGGTTTTGGCCCTGATCGCCGGATTTATTGCGCTACGCATCACCTCGTTGCCGGTTGCTGCCAAGGGGTTGGACCGGAATGTGCCGCGCTGGGATCGTACGGGTTGGAGCGCCATCGGTACGGATGCCATTTGGATAGGCATTGCCGCATTGTTCCTTCTGACACCGTTGGCGATGGTCACGTTCAATGGCCTTGCCGGGATCACGACGTTGGGTGCATCGGTTTGGCAGGCAGCCGTGCATTCGATACTGGTGGCGCTTGGCTCAACCGCACTCTGCTTGCTCTGGGCTCTACCCTTGGCGACCCGGTGGGGGGAATGGCTGGGGCTCGCGGGGATCGCGCTATCGCCCTTGGTGTTGGGCATTGGTCTTTTCCTGATCGTGCGTCCTTTCGCCAATCCGTTTGAGTTGGCGCTTTATGTGACGGCGACAGTCAACGCGTTTGTCAGCCTGCCCTTCGTACTGCGCATCCTGCGCCCCGAGGCCGAGGCTATCAGGGCCGATTACACCCACTTGCGCAACGCGCTCGGCCTGTCGGGCTGGTCATGGCTGCGTTGGGTGCTGCTGCCGCGCTTGAAACGGCCCTTGGGCTTTGCGGCTGGCCTGACGGCAGCCCTGTCGATGGGGGACCTTGGCGTCATCGCGCTGTTTGCCGATCCGGATCGGGCGACTTTGCCGCTTAAGGTTTACCAGTTGATGGGGGCTTATCGGATGGAACAGGCGGCGGGCGGTGCCCTTCTGTTGCTTTTGCTTAGCCTTGGGCTGTTCTGGCTGTTTGATCGGGGAGGGCGCGTTGGCTCTGCATCTTGACCATATCAAAGCCCGGTCTGGGGCCTTCGATCTGTCAGCGGATCTGATGGTAGAGACCGGTCAGCGCGTGGCGATCATCGGAGCATCGGGATCGGGGAAATCCACACTGCTGGATGTCATTGCCGGATTCCTGCCTCTGGTGTCAGGGACGGTGCGCTGGGCTGGGCAGGACATCAGCGCGATGACGCCGGGCCAGAGACCAATCAGCATCCTGTTTCAGGACTCGAATCTCTTTGCGCATCTGACCATTGCGCAGAACCTTGCCTTGGCGCTGAACCCAGCAACGGGGCGGTTGCGCACCGGGGATATGGGTCGGATTGACGCTGTTCTTGCGCGGGTTGGGTTGCAAGGTTTCGCGCCACGTCGCCTGTCCGAGATGTCGGGCGGTCAGCAAAGTCGCGCGGCGCTGGCGCGGGTGCTGCTGCAAGGGCGGCCTGTCCTGCTTCTTGATGAACCCTTCGCGGCGCTAGGTCCTGCGCTCAAGGTTGAGATGTTGGGCCTTGTGGCCGAAGTTGCCGACGCGGAAGGGTTGACCGTGCTGCTGGTCTCGCATGATCCGCAGGACGCGCGCCGTTTTGCGTCGCAGACGATCGTTGTAGAGAACGGTGTGGTCAGCGCACCGCAAGAGACCGCAGCGCTGCTCGACAACCCGCCACCCGGTCTGCGTGCCTACCTAGGCGCTGGGTGAGCGCCTTCGTGGGCGCTTTACATCTGATGCAAGAGGCTTCCCAGCAAACGAAAAAGCCCCGCCAAATTGGTGGGGCTTTTCTATTTCTTCGACCGGAAGGCTTAGTCCTTGGCGCGAGCCTTGACCGGTGCCCAAAGGCGTTTGTTGGTCAGGTAAAGCAGAACTGACAACACCGTCAGGAATACCACTCCGACAAAACCAGCCTGCTTACGTGCCATCAGCTTGGGCTCTGCGGCCCACATCAGGAAGGCGGCGACGTCTTGAGACTGCTGTTCGATCGACGCTTCGGTGCCGTCGGAATACTCGACATCATCGCCGTAGAGCGGTGGTGCCATCGAAATCCAACCGCCCGGGAAGGCTGTGTTTTCGTACAGGATCGTGCCCGCTTCTTCCTTTTCTTCACCGGTATAACCGTGGAGCAGGGACGCGATGTATTCCGGTCCGCCCATGCCTTTGAAGAACTGGTTGATGCCCAGGCCATAGGGGCCATGGAAGCCTGCACGCGCCTTGGCCATCATGCTCAGGTCAGGGGCGCCCGCCGCAGTGTTGGCCGGAAAGTGATCTGTGGGTCGCGCCGCACGGAAGTCTTCCAGTTCTTCATCGTAGACTTCGAAGAACTGTTCTGCATAGGCACGCACCTGATCTTCCGGCATGCCGGGGCCGTCTTCGGCCGACAGCGTGCGAAGCGGTACATACTGCATGCCGTGGCAGGCGGAACAGACCTGAGTGTAGACCTGAAGACCGCGCTGCAACTGCGCCTGATCGAAGGTGCCGAACGGGCCTTCGAATGAGAAATCAAAGTTCTCGATGTGGCCTTCCGCTCCGGCAGCAAACGCGCCGGAGACAGGGGCCAGGGCCAATGTGGCCGCGAGGGCAAGTTTCTTAAGCATTGTTCGCTTGTCCTTTCTTACTCGGCCGGGGTCGCAGCAGGTGCGCCCTCTTTGGTCGAGGACTTGCCATAGTGCGCCTTGAAATCGTCCTCGATCGTGTCTGGCTGCGGCAGCGGCTTTTCGAGCACGCCAAGCAACGGCAGGATCACGAGGAAGTAGGCGAACCAGTAGGTGGACCCGATCAGGGCGATGTAAGGATAAATACCCTCGGCAGGCATAGCGCCAACCCACATCAGCACGAAGAAGTTCACCACGAAGAGCCAGAACCACCACTTGAACATCGGACGGTAACGACCGGAGCGGACCGACGAAGTATCAAGCCACGGCACCAGAGCCATCACCACGATCGCGCCGAACATCGCCAGAACACCAAAGAATTTGGCATCGACAATTCCGCCGGTCAGGAAGTTGGCCGCGATCACAACCCAAACGTCACCGTCAAAGGCACGCAGGATCGCGTAGAATGGCAGGAAATACCATTCCGGAACGATGTGTGCCGGCGTCACCAGCGGGTTTGCTTCGATGTAGTTGTCCGGGTGACCCAGGTAGTTTGGCATGAAACCGACAACTGCAAAGAACACCGCGAGGATCACCACCAGCGCGAATAGGTCTTTGATCACGAAGTAGGGCCAGAAGGGCAGGGTGTCTTTCTCTGCATCTGCCTTCGACGTGCGGCGCACTTCAACACCGGTCGGGTTGTTGTTGCCCGTAGTGTGGAAGGCCCAGATGTGCACAATCACAAGACCGGCAATCACGAAGGGCAGCAGGTAGTGAAGTGAGAAAAAGCGGTTCAGCGTGGCGTTGTCCACCGCCGGTCCGCCCAGCAACCATGTTTGGATCGATTCTCCGATGAACGGGATCGCGCCGAACAGGCCTGTAATCACGGTCGCACCCCAAAAGGACATCTGTCCCCAAGGCAGAACGTAGCCCATGAAGGCGGTGCCCATCATCAACAGGTAAATCAGCATGCCGATGATCCACGTGATCTCACGCGGCGCTTTGTACGACCCATAATAAAGACCGCGGAAAATGTGCGCATAGACTGCGACAAAGAACAGTGAAGCACCGTTCATGTGCAGGTAGCGAAGCATCGCGCCGCCGTTCACGTTGCGCATGATGTGCTCGACGCTGGCAAAGGCCAGATCGACATGCGGCGTATAGTGCATCACCAGAACGATGCCGGTGATGATCTGCAACGCCAGACAGAAAGCTAGGACGATGCCCCAAATCCACATCCAGTTCAGGTTCTTGGGTGTGGGGATCATCAGCGTGTCGTACATCAAACCGACGATCGGCAACCGCGAGTGCAGCCACTTTTCGCCATTGCTTGACGGCTCGTAATGGTCGTGTGGAATTCCAGACATTCGCGCGTCTCCTTATCCCAGCAGGATGGTTGTTTCGTCGACGAACTCCGCCGGCGGCACAGGAAGGTTCTCCGGTGCTGGCCCTTTGCGAATCCGTCCAGAAGTATCGTAGTGCGACCCGTGGCAGGGGCAGAACCAGCCGCCAACACCGCCATCAAGCGCGAAATCGCCGGCATTGCCGAGAGGAACGCAGCCTAGGTGCGTACAGACGCCCATCTGCACCAGCCATTCGCCGCTTTCATCCATAGCACGGTTTTCGTCGGTTGCTTCGGCAGAGCCATCAAGATTGGCGTTGCGCGCTACCTGATCTACAAGGTCAGACACGTCGACGCTGCGTGCGTCTTCGATCTCTGAGGGCGTACGGCGGCGGATAAAGACCGGCTTTCCGAGCCATTTGACCGTGATCTGAGAGCCTTCTGCTACGCCTGACACGTCTACTCGAATCGAGGACAGTGCCAGAACGTCTGCTGATGGGTTCATCTGGTTGACCAGAGGCCAAACCGCGGCACCGGTAGCAACCGCGCCTGCACCGGCTGTCGCGTAGTACAGGAAGTCCCTCCGGGTGCCTTCGTGGTGTTCTGCGTTGGACACGAGGTTATCTCCATTTAACGGCCGATCAACTGGCCACAATACGGGTTAGGCCACCCACCGGGCGGCACACTGATGGGCTATTTAGCGGGCTACCCCCTAGCCGTCCACCTCCAGAAGACCTAGGTTAGTAATAAGCGCCGAAGTGTCGCGGTATATGGCACTGACCTTGCAAGAATGGCGTGGTAACGACGTGAACAAATCGGATCGGACGGCCCACCATGCAGAAAACGATTCTGTCAGGTATACTTACACTTACCTCACTGACCATAGCTGCTCCGGCAATGGCCGAGATGGAGTTGTCGATCTATTCAGGTTGGCAAACCTCGCCGCATAGCCGACTGTATGGCGACTATCCGGGCACGGGCGCTGACATTGATGCGCTGATTGGTTGGGAAGGCCGTTCCTTCGAAATGCCGCCCTACTATGGTGTGCGCGGTACGTGGTGGAAAAACGAGAAGCTTGGCTTCGGTATCGAATTCACCCACGCCAAGGTCTACGCGCCTGATGATGAAAAAGCCGCCATTGGCTTTTCCGACCTCGAGTTCACGGATGGTCTGAATATCCTGACCGTCAACGCTTACCACCGCTGGCCCGGTCTTTGGGCGCAGGGTGCAGTAACACCCTATGTGGGTGGCGGTGTTGGTATCGCTATTCCGCATGTCGATGTGGATACGACCACCGGGATTGACACGTATGAACTGCAAATCACGGGGCCTGCGGCTCGTTTGGCTGCGGGTGTAAGCTACGATATCAACGACCGTTTCGCAGTGTTCGGTGAATATCAGTTCACCTATTCCAGCAACACTGTTGATCTGCCCGAAGGCGGCTCGCTGGAAACTGATATCAAGACAAACGCTCTCAACGTCGGCCTTACGCTCAAGTTCTAGATGATCCCACCATCCGGATCTCGTCAAAGCCTTCCTCAGCCGCGGGTGGCTTGTAATACTTGTTAAATTGCCGGAACTGCGCCTCAGAGGCCGCAAAAGCGTGCGCGCCAGCGGCGTTTCGCGCCTTAAGTCGCGCAAGACATACATCGTCTGGCACATCGAGCACATGGATGATGCTGTGCGCCCCACCTGCTGTGGCGACTTCGCGCATCCAGCGTCGGAAGTCCACCGTGTTCGCTGGGTAATCCATAACCACAGTCACACCTTTGCACAGTAGGGACGCCACATGTGGCCCCATGACCGTTTTCAGTTTGGCGGCACACCTCATGTAATCCTGTCCGGTGGACATCTGGTCCTTGAACAAAGCCGCCAGCCAATCATCCTCGGCAATGACCACACTGTTGGGGGCAGCCCCCAATTCCGCCGCAAGGGTCGATTTTCCTGCGGCGATCTTGCCGCAGATTACATGGAGGCAGGGCTGTTCGGTGGGCATGTCGCCTCCCGATGGTTTAACTTTCCTCGCGTGCCTCGTTGTCGCTCTTGGCCTGCGCCAAAGCCCGGCGCGATGAGGGCAACATCCAGACCACTGCAGCGATATAGATCAGGCTCAGCACGACAAGCGCAACCCACGTATAAATTGCCACGGCTGCGCCAATCCCGGCAAATCCAACGAGAAACATCTTGACCCGGCGTTGACTGATCCGCGTTGTCTTGAACGACCAAACCGGAAAGCGTCCGATCATCAACATGCCGATCGACGCAATATACAGTGCCAAAAGAAAGTCCGGGATGATCTGCGGACTTTTGAACGCAAACGACGCGTACATCGGCAACATCACTAGAATCGCACCAGCGGGCGATGGGATTCCTATGAAGTAGGCATTTTCTGCCGATCCGTTCTCGGCTTTGCGGGCCACATTGAACCGCGCCAGCCGCGTTACGGCACAAACCGCGTAGACCAGAACCGCCAGCCAGCCCAGTTGCCGCGTGTCCTCCAGCGCCCAGACATACAATAGCATCCCCGGCGCGACCCCGAAATTCAGGAAGTCTGCAAGCGAATCAAGTTCCGCTCCCATCTTACTGTCGCTGCCAAGCGCTCGGGCCAGACGCCCGTCCAAACCGTCAAGAATTGCGGCGAGCAGGATCAGCTGTACCGCCAGTTCGTAATTGCCCTGCAACCCGAACCGGATCGCCGTCAGCCCGGCGCAAATGGCCGTGACCGTCAGCATGTTCGGCAACAGCTGAACCAGCGTCAGTTTCTGGCCATTCTGGTCGGTGTTCATTTCGACAGGTCCGCAATCACCGTTTCACCAGCTATCATTGTTTGACCGATCTTGACCGACGGCTCTACTCCGTCTGGCAGGTAGATATCCAGACGCGATCCGAACCGTATCAGCCCGAACCGTTCACCCCGATCCAGAATAGCGCCTTCCTGTGTGAAGCTCACGATGCGCCGCGCCACCAGACCAGCGATCTGCGTGACAGTCAGGATCCGTTCATCCTCCATTCGGATCACAAGCGAATTGCGCTCATTGTCCTCGCTCGCCTTGTCGAGCGATGCGTTCAGAAACTTGCCTGGCTTGTAGGCGATCTTTTCCACCTTCCCGGCCACGGGCGCGCGGTTCACATGGCAGTTGAAAACTGACATGAACACGCTGACCCGGGTTAGCGCCTCTTCCGGCAGGCCCAACTCGCGCGGCGGCACCGCCGGCTCGATCAAGGACACAACCCCGTCTGCCGGGCTGATCACCAAGTCCGGCGCATCCGGTGTCACCCGCTCGGGATCGCGGAAAAAATAGTAGCACCAGACCGTCAGCCCGACGCCGATCCAGCCCAGCACGTCCTCGATGGCGAACAGAACCAGAGTGACCGCCGCAAAGATCGCGACGAACTTGCGCCCCTCCGGGTGCATCGGCTTGATGAATGTATCTGTCATCCGCATCGCGGTACTATCCTTTCAAAGCTTGCGCGTCGGTAAACCGGGGATCACCGACGCGCAAGCTTTGCTGTCATGACTTGGCGTCGCGGATCACGCCTCGGGCTTGGTGGCGACCATGCTGTCCCGCTTGGAAAACGTGTCGAACCACGCCGCCAACCCATCCCGTCCGGTACGCCATGATCGCGCCTCGTGCCGCAGGTCAAGGTATCCAAGCGCACAGGCCACGGCAATGTGCCCCATGTCCAAGCGCCCGTTCAAATGACTCATCCAACGGGTGTTGAGCGCATCCAGCGCGCGGGACACCTTGCCCCACTGGCCCTCAACCCATTCCATCATCACCTTTTCCTCTGGGCGGAACCGGGTCTCGTAAACCATCAACACTGCCGCATCGAGAATGCCATCGGCCGTTGCCTCAAGCGTAAGCGTGTCCCAAATCCGATGCTCGGGATATAAACCGCCTTGCGCGCGCGCATCAAGGAAACGACAGATCACTCGGCTGTCATAGATTGCTGGACCGTCCGAACGGATCAACGCCGGGATCTTGCCTACCGGGTTTGCCGCGATCAGTTTTGAGTCCGGCGCAAGTGGTGTGCTCGCGACATCAACATGTTCGATGTCGTCGTACTGTCCGGTCTCGTGCAACGTCACAAGAACCTTGCGCACGAACGGTGATGGTCCTGAACGAAGAAGTTGCATCTGGCTGCTCCCAATATCTGTGATGTCTCAGGTAATCCTGTTACGCGACAATTGCCAAGCGGCGCGTCACAAAACCGGTGGGTCCGCCATCAAACCTGCCAGCGCCGCAAGTTCAGTTCCCATTCCGCCCGACACCTGTGCGGCAGCGCGCTGGCGCACCGCGTCATCCTTGTTCTGACCCAGCTTCCACGTCGCCACAATGTCCTCGACACGCATCCGGCAGGGCACAATCATCCGCATCATCTTGTCCAGCACTTCTGGCGTCATCTTGTCTGCTGTCCAAGGCGCTTTGTCTCCCAGCCGGGTCTCGAAATGCGCCGTCTGAGTGTCCAGTACCTCGCGCATTTCGTCATGTGGCAAAAGCTCCAGAACACCCGTGATCTGCACCGCCACGTAATTCCACGTCGGCACCTGATCCACGATGCCGTACCAGTCCGGTGAGATATAGGCATCCGGCCCTGCTACCGCGATCCGGGCGGGCAACGGTGTTTTCAAGGCCCGCGCAATCGGGTTCGACCGCACCAGATGGATCAACACCTCGCACCCATCTTCGGACAACAACACCGGCACATGCGCCACCATCGGCACCGGATCGCCGTTCATCATCAACGTACCAAAGGCACGGTCCCGCACGAAGGCGATGTCCTTGGCGTGGTCGTGGCTATGAAAGGTTGGGTTGGGATGCATGGAGTAGACTCGCAATGGCGTTGAAACACCGCAGAGCATGCACACGCAAACCCAAAAATCCCGCTCTAAATTGTACCCGAGACAATCATCCCGCTTTGGGGTGCGTTGCGTCGTAGACTTTCATCAGGTGCACTGTGTCGACTGATGTATAGGCCTGCGTGGTCGATAGCGACGCGTGGCCCAGTAATTCCTGAATCGCTCGAAGATCGCCGCCCGCCGACAGGAGATGTGTCGCAAAACTGTGTCGCATCGCGTGCGGAGTCGCGGTGGCAGGCAGGCCCAATTGCAATCGCGCCTGTTCAGTCACCTTCTGCACCAGCCTTGGGTTCAACGCGCCACCGCGCGCACCGCGAAACACCGATGCATTTGGCTCCATCTCAAACGGGCACAACTTGACATAGGTCGCCACAGCCTGTCGCGCGACAGGTAGAACCGGAACCACCCGTTCCTTACCGCCCTTGCCGATAATCCGCATCGCCTCGCCCAAGGGCAGGTCACGACCAGTCAGGCTCAACGCTTCGGAAATCCGCAAGCCGCATCCATAAAGAAGCGTCACCACGGCCATGTCGCGCGCGCCAACCCAGTCCTTTTGCGACTGCTGACCCACGGTGTCGATCATTTCGCGCGCCGCATCCTCGCTCAATGGGCGGGGCAGTTTTTTCTGAAACTTCGGCGCTCGGGTCGACAGCACGGCGGTTGGTTCAAAACCTTCCCGCTCAGCCAGCCAGCGATAGAAAGATTTGACCGCCGACAATTTGCGGGCAAGTGACCGCGCGCTCGCGCCACCGCTGCGCGTGTGTGCCATCCATGCTCGCATATCCGGCACCGTGATCCTGGCCAAAGGCGCAAGCCCCTGCGCCTCGGCTTTGTATTCGGTCAGAAAGGCGATGAAATCGATAACGTCAGCACGATAAGCGGTCAGCGTGTTTTCGGCTGTGCCGTTCAGTGCTCGGCTCGACGCGAGCCACCCCTCCAGAGCGTCACGCGCTGCTGGAGAAATCGCCAAAGTCACGACAGCCAGCGCCGCATCTGGCGCTCAAACACACCGGTGAAGAATGTCAGCAGGTCCGTCCCCTGCTGCGGCGTGAACTGGTGTGGGTCTTCCGCCCCCATGACCAGCAATCCAGGCAAGCGACCAGGGCCAAAATCCAGTTTAAGACACGCCTCGGAACGGATCCAATCCGCTTTGTCGCCGTAAATGTCCTGCGTGCCGGTGTCGATCTGGCGCAACGTGACCTGCCGCGGCGGCGCATTCCGACCCGTGCTCAGATAGGCGTCGATAAAACCGGGCGCTGCCACGGAAAGTACGGACCCAAGCCGTTTGATCGCCGGATCTTCATCATTTTGGACCGATTCCAAAACCAGCTTGATTACATCGACACGCAAAATTTCGGCGACGTCTGTGCCCAGATCGCGCAGAAAAGGTTCAAATTCCACGGGATCAAGAAGCCGCAAGATGGCGCGATGCACCTGATTTGTGCCTGCAAGATTTTCGTAAGCGGCTGCAATTACCGACCGATGTGTGTCTTCCAGACGGTCAAGGCGGGCTTCAAGCCGATCCATCGCGATACCGCGCAGGTCCACGATATTTCCGCCCATGGCGCGTTCATTCGCGGCGATCAGAGCCCTCATCAGGTCTTGATCCTCAAGAATCACGTCAGGGCGCGACATGATGGTTTCGCGCAAGTCGTCATCGATACGGGGGCTGCTCATGCCTTCCTCGTGGTTTTGTATTTTGCGCGACCCTAGCAGCCACACCAAAAAGATGCCCGCATTTTTTCAATCAAATGCGGGCAACTGGAAAAACTGTGGCAGAAGCGCAGGAACGCCCTTCCAAGGGCGTTGAAAGCCGCGTCGACGCGGCTTTGCCCGGCTCAGAGGATTTTGATATTGGCCGCTGCGGCGTCCTTGACGAACTGGTCCAGACCCTTGTCGGTCAGAATGTGGTTCGCCATCGCCTTGATCACGGCGGGCGGTGCAGTCGCCACATCGGCACCGATTTTGGCGCATTCGCTCATGTGGTTTGCGGTGCGGATCGACGCGGCAAGGATGTTCGTCTCAAAGCCGTAATTGTCGTAGATCTCGCGGATATCCGCGATCAGGTCGAGCCCGTCCATGTTCAGATCGTCAAGACGCCCGATGAACGGAGAGATAAACGTCGCGCCCGCCTTGGCCGCCAGAAGCGCCTGATTGGCCGAAAAACAGAGCGTCACGTTGACCATCTTGCCTTCATCCGTAAGCACCTTGCACGCCTTGAGACCGTCCCAAGTCAGCGGCACTTTGACCGCGATGTTTTCGGCGATCTCGGCCAGCTTACGACCTTCTGCGATCATATCTTCGGCTTTCAGGGCCACGACTTCGGCAGAGACCGGACCCTCGACCAGATCGCAAATCTCCTTGGTCACTTCAAGGATATCGCGGCCGGATTTCTTGATAAGAGATGGGTTCGTGGTCACGCCATCGACCATCCCCAGATCGTTCAGTTCCGCAATGGCGTCGATTTCGGCTGTGTCGACAAAGAATTTCATGGCTGTCGCTCCTGTGATGGGTTGGCCTTTCCTACCTTGGGCTTTACCCCATGACAATGCAGACGGAAACCCTGAACTGATGGCGCTAACATTTAGCTATTTCGACGAAGGTGCGCTGATCGGCGTGTTGACCACCCAGCCGTTGGACCGGGTGCTGGATTACCGTGCGCCCGAGGGGGGCTGCCATCTGGGCGCATTTGTCGAAGTGCCGCTTGGCCCACGCAAGGTTCTGGGTGTGGTCTGGGGGCCGGGGCAGGGGGATTACGACATCTCCAAGGTGCGCTCGGTGATCCGCGTGCTTGACGCCGCACCGATGCGGGAGGAACTGATGTCTTTCCTGACCCGCGCAGGCGACTACACGCTCACCCCGATGCCCGCCATGCTGCGGCTGGCCACCCGAGCGCCGGGCCTCGGTGATCCCCCCTCAATGCGCAAGATTTATCGTCTGGGCGACAGCGTCCCAGACCGCATGACCGACGCCCGCATCCGTGTGCTCGACGTGCTGCGCGAAATGGGCGGTCTGTCGCTCACCCTCAAGGAACTGGCCGAGGCCGCGGGCGTGACCACCTCCGTCGTCAAAGGCCTAGTCAAACAAAACGCCGTGCGCGAGGAAGACAGCCCGCGCGACACGCCGTTCCCAACCCTCGACCCGTCCTACGCAGGTAAGACACTGACCGAAGATCAAACCACGGCGTCCGCCAGCTTGCGCGCGGCCGTCGCCACACAAGCATATGGCACAACCCTGCTTAAGGGCGTCACCGGATCAGGCAAGACGGAGGTCTATCTCGAAGCGGTGGCCGAATGTCTGGCCCAAGGCCGTCAAGCGCTGGTCCTCTTGCCGGAAATCGCACTCACGTCGGAATTTATCACCCGTGTCGATGCACGCTTCGGTGCCAAACCCGCCGAATGGCATTCGGGTGTCACCATCACCGAACGCCGCTGCGTCTGGAAGATGGTCGCACAGGGTGGTGCGCAACTGGTTGTCGGTGCGCGATCCTCGCTGTTCCTGCCCTTTCGCGATCTAGGCCTGATCGTCGTCGATGAAGAACACGACACATCCTACAAACAAGAGGATGGCGTCCTCTATAACGCCCGCGACATGGCGGTTCTGCGCGCCTCGATCTGCGGGGCGCAGGTGATCCTTGCCTCGGCGACCCCAAGTTTGGAAAGTTGGGCCAATGCCGACGCAGGCAAATATACCAAGCTCGAACTCACCTCGCGTTTCGGTGCCGCCGTCATGCCAGATATGCGCGCCATCGACATGCGCACCGAACAACTGCCCGGATCAAGCTGGATCTCCCCAACCCTGCAGCGCGCCGTGCAGCAAAGGCTCGACAACAAGGAACAGGCGCTCCTCTTCATCAACCGCAGAGGCTATGCCCCCGTTACCATCTGCCGCGCTTGCGGACACCAGATCGGCTGCGATCACTGCGATGCCCGGATGGTTGAACACCGGTTCCTCAAACGCCTTGTTTGTCACCAATGCGGCGAAACCAAACCGCTGCCTAACACCTGCCCGTCTTGCGAGGCCGAAGACAAACTCGCTGCCGTCGGCCCGGGTGTGGAACGCCTTGCCGAAGAAGCGCAAACGCTCTTCCCCGATGCCCGTCTTGCCGTGCTGTCGTCGGACATGTTCGGCTCCGCCCGCGCGATCAAGGCCGAGATCGAAACCATCGCCAGTGGCGGTGCGGACCTGATCATCGGCACGCAGCTTGTCGCCAAGGGCCACAACTTCCCGTTGCTCACACTGGTCGGCGTGATCGACGCTGATCTGGGCCTGCAAGGGTCAGACCTGCGCGCCGCGGAACGCACGTTTCAGCTGATGCGACAGGTGGCAGGCCGGGCCGGACGCGCCGACAAGCCCGGTCAGGCGCTGATGCAGACCTTTCAGCCCGAACACCCGGTGATCCGGGCGATCCTGTCCGGGGACGAGCAGGATTTCTGGACCGCCGAAGCCGGCGAACGGCGTGCCGCAGGGGTGCCACCCTATGGCCGTCTCGCCGGGATCATCCTGTCTTCGACAGATGTGCAAGAGGTGTTCGACCTTGGCAACGCACTGGCCCGCAACGATGGGCCGCTGCGCCGAGTGGGGGCACAGGTGTTCGGCCCGGCCCCGGCACCCATCGCCCGTGTGCGCGGGCGTCATCGCGTGCGTCTGTTGGTCAAAGCGCCGAAAGGCACCGCTCTGCAGCCGGCGCTTGCGGAATGGATCAAACCCTTCCGCCTCAAGGGAGAGCTGCGCATGGCAATCGATATCGACCCGCAGAGCTTCTACTAAGGTCAGCGCCGGTTTTCAGTCGGCTGACAACCCGGACGCGTCGACGCATCCACGCCCTTCAATCCAGAACGCACCCATGAATCAGGTTTTCCCGCATCAATCGTTGGTCCAATGACCCGCGCGGAACCGCGATCTGCTCAAGATACGCCGCCTTATGCGCCAAATACCCTCGCGCGGCATGCACAGCCTCAGCCGCGGAAACTGCCGCAAAGCGCACCATGTCCCCGGATCGGGATTGCACCAAACGGTCGAGATCCGGCGCAATCACTGTGGCGATCTTGGGATAGCCTCCGGTCGTCTGGTGATCTGCCAACAGCACCGTAGGCACACCATCCCCCGACACCTGCACGGACCCACGGACAATAGGCTCCGACGGGATCGACAAGGCACCGGCAAGCGGCAATTCAGGGCCACGCATGCGCATACCCATGCGATCATAAGCATCGGTCACCGCAAAACGATCCGACAGAAACTGCTCTAGGGCGTCACCACTGAAATGCTGATCCTGTGGGCCGGGCACCACACGCATTGGACCATCTGTCACAAAGCCGGGGCGCGGCACTTCCCCGGCGCGATCCCCGCGCACCGAGGCATCCGCGACCCGGATCGTGTGTCCGGCCTGCAAAGCACCACCGCCAAAATCCGACGCGGCATGGGTCGCAGCGCTTCCCAGCCACCCGGTGCAGTCAAGGGAACCGGCAAAGGCCAGATAAGCCCAACTGCCTGCCTTGCCGCCACGAATGGTGATCCGGTCGCCCTTTTCAGCAGTCAGAACTGTCCAGGAGCCTTGCTTTTGCCCGCGATGCTCGACCCCGAAATCCCCACCTGTGACGGCAAAGCTGGCCGCGCCTGAGGTGCATGTCAGGGCCAACCCTCCCAATGAAATCTCAATCGCGGTTTGACCGGGCAGGTTGCCCAGTGCGGCATGGGCGGCATCAAAGGCCAGCCGATCCATCGGCCCCGACGCAGACACGCCGTATCGCATATGCCCTATGCGCCCCGCGTCTTGATACGTCACCAAAGGTCCGGCGAAACTGACCGAGAATGCAGCATCAGTCATTGTTCGTCTCATTGTGCGCACGCTCAAAGGTCGCAAGGTCGATCCTCTCGAACGTGACCTGATCGCCGACATCGAACAGGAAAGGACGCTCGGGATTACCTGTCAGGATCCGTGTCGGGGATCTCCCGATGATCGTCCAGCCCGTGGGCATGGTCAGCGTGGTCACAAGGCATTGCGGCCCCGCGATGATCACACTTCCCGCAGGCACATCGCGCACTGGCGTCGGTTTGCGCGGTATGCGGATCTTGTCGGGAATGCCAGACAGATAGGCATAGCCCAAAGAAAACCCGTACATCAGAACATCGTACTGCCCAGCCAGATGGGCGGCGATGACGGCCTCAGGCGACAGGCCCACGGCGTTTGCAACCTTGTCGAGGTCTGGCGAAAATGGCGCCTCGTAGCACACCTGCACGCACCGCATCTGGCCTGCCATCTTGTCCGCGGTAACATCCTTGAGCAATTCGCGCACATGCGCTTCGACCCTATCATGATCAGTTATGCTGACATCGAAACTTACCAGCAGATTGACCAGCGCAGGAACGGTTTCGATCATCCCCTTAGGCGGGTTTGCTGCAATGGCCTTGTCCAGCGCAATGACCTGGGCATGCGCTCTCTCGTCATGGGTTTCGGAAAAGCAGACGAGCAACGCATGATCGGCAACAGGTTTGAACCAGGGTTCCATGATGGACCTCATTCAGACGAACAAAAAGGATGGGTGATGGCTACTGCAGTGCGTTCGGCAGGAAGAGCGCGATGCTTGGAAACGCGATCAAAAGGAACGCCATGGCAAGCATGGTCAGGCAATAGGGCAGCGCCCCAAGCATCACCTCATTGAGCGACCCTGATTTTCGCGCGCCTTGAACCACGTAGAGGTTCAAACCCACGGGCGGCGTGATCAGCGCCATTTCGATCAGCACGATCATCAGGATGCCGAACCAGATCACGTCATACCCCTGCGCCACAACCAGCGGCACAATGATCGGGATCGTCACCACCATCAGCGACAGGGTTTCTATGAAGAACCCAAGCACGATGTAAAGCACGACCACCACAAGGATCGTCTTAAGCGGTGTCAGACCCAGCCCGGTCATGAACTCGGTCAATTCGCGGCCCAAGCCCGCTGAGGCCAGCGTGAAATTGAGAAACGACGCGCCGATGACGATCAGCATGATCATCGACGTGATCTTGACCGTGCCCATCAGGCTTTCGGTCAACATTCCCCAGGACACGCCACCAAACACCAGTGCAATGACCAGCGCCCCGGCGACCCCTACAGCAGCCGCCTCGGTTGGAGTGGCCCAGCCGCGATAGATCGAGCCGACGATCAGGCCGAACAGAATCAGGATCGGAACCAGATCAATCAGCGCCCGCAGCATTTGCGGGAACGGGAAGGTCCGCCGCACACCGCCAAGGTTCGGGCGGATCAGACAGATCAGCACTGTGATCGCCATGAACGCAACCGCCAACGCCAGACCGGGGATCAACCCGGCAAGGAACAGTTGCGGGATCGAAGATTGGGTCAAGAACCCATAGACGATCAGGTTGATCGACGGCGGGATCATGATGCCCAATGTCCCACCCGCTGCGATGGCTCCGGAAAAGAGCTTGGGATCATATCCCAGCTTTTCGGCCTGCGGCATCGCCACCGTAGCGACTGTTGCTGCCGTGGCCACCGATGATCCCGACGTGGCCGAAAACATCGTCGCCGTTGCGATATTGGCGTGTACCAACCCGCCAGGCAGCCACGACACCCAGCGATCCAGCGCCGCATAAGTACGTGTCGCAACGCCGCTGCGGACAAGGATCTCGCCTAACAGCACAAAAAACGGAATGGCGATCAACGTGGCCGAATTTGAGGCGGACCACACCATGTTTCCCAAGCCCCGCGTCAGCGGAAAGCTGGAAAAGAACGTGTCGATCCCGAAGCCCAGAAGGAACAGCACAATCCCGACAGGGATCGACAAGGACAACAGGCCCAAAAGGCCAACAGAGACATAAAAGATCATTGCAGGCTGTCCTGTTCCGCGAAGGCCCCGACAAAGCCCTCGGTCTCTTCATGGCGGCGTTTGATCAGCAGGCTGAGCGCCGCAAACGTCACCAGCGTCGACATCAGCGCAAACCACACCCACCCGGCGAACCAAGGCGCTTGCACCCAGGTCAAGGGTGTCTCAAGCGGCGTATTTGCCCGCGATCCGTTCACCAATGAGCGTTCCAGAACCGGCCATGACTTGACCGCGATGGTGATGATCACGCCCGACATGACGACCATCGAAAACACATCGAACAGAGACCGCACAAACGACCCCGCGCGACTGCGCAGCAGGTCGATACGGACATGCCCCAATTCAAGCAGAGTAAAGGACATCCCCCAAGAGGTCGCGAGCGCCATGGCATAGCCCGCAATCTCTTCTGTGCCGCCAAGCGACGTGCCGATCTGGCGCATGATGATATCGGTCAGCACGAACGCCGCGCACAGCAACAGGCCAAGACCCACCACTAGGGCGACCCCCCTGTTGATCCGGCGCAGTCCGTCGATCATCTTCAGCTCCATTTCGGCACGTCCTTTGGTGGTTTCGGGTTCGGCTTAGTTGATCGTCACGCCTACGACTTTGCCAACGCTGTCGTTCCAACGCGCCGCCCAATCACCGCCAGCACGCTCGGCCCATTCGGGCAGCACTTCGCTGGTCAGGATTTCACGCGCACGTTCAAAATCGGCATCGCTTACTGCGACCAATGTCATCGACCGCGCGTCACCCGACGGACAATCGCCATTACCGGTCAGGCAAGCGATGTCATTGACCAAGGCATCCTGTGCGCTGGCCCATGCAGGGTCTTCGAAACCGGATTTGATTTCGCTTTCGATCAGAGTTTTCTGGTCGTCCGACAGGCTGTTCCACTTGTCGAGGTTGATCGCGGTCACAACCGAATCCCAACCACCCAACGGGATCGGCAGCAGGTGCGTCGACACTTCCCACCAGCCCGCGCTGTAGCCCGACCCGGCGCCTGTGACGGCGCAATCGACAACACCGTTCTGCAACGCGCCCGGCACTTCGGCGAAGGACACGTTCACACCCTCGGCCCCAAGCGCCTCAAGCAACTTTGCGGTCATGCGACCCGACGCACGGACCTTCAGACCTTCCAGATCGGCAAGGTTGGAAATCTCGTGATTGCAGAACACGACCTGCGGCGGATAGGGCGCAATCGCCAGAACATGGCTGTTGAACCGATCATGATAAATGTCGGTGACCATCGGTCGCGCCGCGTCAACCATGGCGCGGGCCTCATCAGCCGTCAGCGCGATCAACGGCACATCCAGCCCTTCAAGTTCGGGCGCATCGGCCACGGCATAGTCGGCCACGGTCATCGCCACGTCATAGACGCCCTGACCCAGCAGCGGGTAGATGTCGCCCAGTCCAAGGCTCATCTGGTTGTGCGTGGTCAACTCCACGGTCAGATCACCACCCGACGCGGCAGGCAGCGTTTCGCTCCAGAACGGGGCTTCGTACTGGTTGTGCAGCGGCAAGCTGGACCAGCTTCCGACAACCGACAGGTTTTCAGCAAAGACTGGTGTCGCACACACGGTGCTTGCCATCAGCAGGGCTAGCGATTTTTTCATTGTAAGGGTCTCCTTGTTGGGTCGATTTTATGTCTGTTTCAGAATCGGTGTTTCGGCATCTTCGGCCACATCCGCGATCAGCATGTGTCCGGGCGAATGCGTGATGCAGAGCGGCAGGCCCGCATCCAGCAGCACGTTTTGCGGGGTAACGCCGCAGGCCCAATAGACTGGCACTTCGCCGTCGTGGATCTCGACCGCATCCCCCCAGTCGGGACGGGATAAATCGGGAATGCCGATGTTGATAGGCTCGCCATTGGCTATCGGCGCGCCATGCGCCTGCGGGTAACGTGCGCAAATCGCACGCGTCTGTTCCACCTGATGCTCAGGGATCGGACGCATCGTCACCACCATCTGACCGCCGAACGGCCCGGCAGGGACAAGGTCGATGTTCGACTTGAACATCGGCACATTCCGACCGCTTTCGATATGGCGCACCGGGATGTCGTTGCGCATGAGCGCGTTCTCGAACGTGAAGGAACAGCCAAGCGCGACAGTCACAAGGTCATCGGCCCAAACGTCGCTAATATCCGTCACTTCTTCGCTTAAGGCGCCATTACGGAATACACGGTACTTGGACACGTCGGTGCGAATGTCGATGTCCTGCCCCAAGGTGCGCATCTGCGGATCGCCGGTGTCTCCGACGCCCACAACCGGACAGGGCTTGGGGTTGCGCTGGCAAAAACGCAGAAAATCGAGTGCATAGCGTTCGGGTAAAATGGCAAGGTTACATTGTAGGTACCCAGCGGCCAACCCGGCGGTATGACCATCATACGAACCGCGACGGATTGCGGCCCGCACATCTGTGGGCGATGCGCCGATCAGGCTGGAATGCGAAACGGAATCTAGTGCCATCAGCCGGTCCCTCGTGTGGTTGCCGAACAATCACACAGCCGTTGGCTTTCGTGCAAATTATCATTTTATATCAATAACGATAAATAAAATCTATCTAGCCTGGATGTGTCGCATCCCATCGCAAGGCCACGTCACGAGCAAATTCTGCACTTTTTTCAACAAGAAAGCTGCGCGGCTCCGACAGGTAGGATGCGGTAAAGGCCAAAGGCTGCGGGTGGAATCCCGGATCGAATTCGACGATTTGCCCAGACCTCAGGAAATCATCGGCCAGCGCGCGGGGGTAGGGGCCGACTGCGATTCCCGCCGCAATCATCTTAAGACTCGCCGACAAAGAGGCCGATGTATAAATGCGCAGCTTCGGCCCCACCCGGCGCGACAGTTCCGACATCAGTTCACGGTAAGGCCGCGTCTTGCTGGCATAGGAAATGACAGGGATTTTGCTTAGGTCGGTCTGCGGGTTCGTCGTTGATCGATACCAGTGTAAATCAAAGGTCGGCAGCGGCACGTTTTCAACCGAAAACTCGGATATCGGACCCATCAGCAACGCAAGATCCAGACTCCGCTCCAGCAAGGCAGACCGCAGGTTTAACGAGATGTCGACCGTCAGATCAACATTCACACGCGGGTAATGCTCGCTAAAGGTCTTAAGGAACTCCGGCAGCCACGCCTGCGCGATGGTTTCCGACGCTCCGACGCGGAACAGCCCCTCGGTTTCGGACGGGTTCGCAACGCGCTGTTTGATCTCTTCTTCGACGAACAGCATCTGTTCCGCATAGGACAGTAGAAGAGTGCCATGCTTGGTCAGGATCAACTCACCAGAGCCACGCTCAAATAGTGGCACCTTGAGTTCCTGCTCGAGGTTAGAGATGCGCGTCGACACGGCTGGCTGCGATAGGTGCAGTTTATCAGCAGCTTTGCGAAACCCGCCAAGACGGGCCACCCAAAGGAAAGTTCTGATCTGATCAAAAGTCATGGGCTTTCATAGGATTTATCGGTTGTAGCGCAAAACGATAAATCGCTTAGGGGCCTCGGTGGAGTGCCCGACTCTGTGTGCCCGCGACCCGAATTCCCGAATGGTTAACAAAGGGTTAATAGGGCCGATCCGGCCCCAATGTTTCGCGCGCGAAACATTAGGTCAAAAAGGGTGCCTTTTCCCCTGCGTCCCACGTCCCACAGGGCAGCCATATTTCGTGCGATGCCTTGTATGCCCCCCACCCACATTCTACATGGGCCGATATGAAGCGTTTTATCCCATTTGTGAAATCCGACCCAACCGTCGCTGTTATTCGGATGCAAGGCACGATTGCCGCAGGGTCTCGTGGGGCCCTCAGCGACGCAAATCTTCGGTCTCTTCTCGAAAAGGCGTTTCGCAAGGGCAAGCCCTCCGCTGTGGCCCTTGAGATCAATTCGCCGGGCGGGTCGCCTGTCCAAAGTTCTTTGATCGGCGCGCGCATCCGGCGATTGGCTGATGAAACCGAAACTCCGGTCTATGCCTTTGTCGAAGATGTAGCTGCATCTGGTGGCTACTGGATTGCAAGCGCCGCCGATGAAATCTATGCCGACCCTGCGTCCATCCTCGGTTCCATCGGGGTGATTTCTGCCGGGTTCGGCGCGCATGTGTTCCTGCAACGGCAGGGTATTGAACGGCGCGTGTATACCGCCGGCAAATCCAAATCCATGCTGGACCCGTTCCGCCCCGAAAACGAAGATGATGTGGCACGGTTGAACAAGCTGCTTGGCCAGCTACACGAAACCTTCATCACGCAGGTGAAAACAGGCCGCGGCGAAAAACTGGCCGACAATCCGGACCTTTTCACGGGCGAGATTTGGGTGGGACAAGGCGCTGTCGATGTCGGCTTGGCAGATCACATCGGGCATCTTGTTCCGGCGATGAAAGAGCGTTTCGGTGACAAGGTGAAATTCCGACGCTACGAACAACGCCGCCCGTTCCTTAGCCGTTTCGGTGCGAAACTCACCGACGACGCGCTCAGCGTTATTGAAGAGCGCGCCGAGTTCGCGCGGTACGGACTGTAACGTGATCAGCAAGATCGTTCTTCTTTTCCTTGCCTTCATCGCCGTGCTCGCCATGTTCGGCAAGCTGCGCGTGCCCGGGGCGAAACGTTTGGCCAGCGCCAAGTGCCGCAAATGCGGGCGTTACCGCATTGGCAAAAGCCCGTGTCCCTGTACCGGAAAGGCAAGCTGACATGGCGATGATCTGGGGAGGCATTGTCATAGGTCTGGTGATCCTGCTGCTGGCTGGCGATGCGTTGGTCAAGGGCGCGGTGAACCTGTCATTGCGCATTGGCATCCCGGCCCTGATTGTCAGCCTCACCGTGGTCGCCTTCGGCACCTCTGCGCCTGAACTGCTCATCTCGATCAAGGCGGCGATGGAAAACGTGCCGGGCATCGCGCTGGGCAATGTGGTTGGATCAAACACTGCGAACGTTCTATTGGTACTGGGTGTTCCAGCCCTTTTGGCGGTAATGCACACAAGCGAATGCAATACCCGCAAAAGCTACGTGATCATGCTGGGTGCGTCATTGCTGTTCATCGCGCTGGCGTTTCGGGGTGTGTTCGACTGGATGGCCGGGATCGTTCTTTTGGTTGTTTTGGCATTCATCCTCGGTGATGCGATGCGCGAAGCACTGGCCCATCGCCGTGCCGGGCAAGAAGCGGATGATGACGAAGAACCCGAAGGCGCAGATCCGGACATGCCGTGGTGGAAGATCATTCTTTATCTTGCGCTGGGTCTCATTGGCCTTCCTCTGGGTGCAGACCTTCTGGTCGACAACGCGGTTGAGATCGCGACGATCTTTGGTGTCAGCGACACGGTCATCGGCCTGACGCTGGTGGCCTTGGGCACCTCGCTGCCGGAACTGGCGACAACCGTGATGGCTGCGCTACGGCGTCAGGCAGATGTGGCGCTGGGTAACGTCATCGGATCGAACATGTTCAACCTGCTAGCCATCATTGGTGTCGCGTCCCTGATCGCGCCGATCCCGGTGGATCCGGAATTCCTGCGCTTCGATCTGTGGGTGATGCTGGGCGCGTCGCTTCTGATATTTCCGTTGGTGTTCCTTGCAAAAGACCTGACGCGCATCTGGGGCGTGGTCTTGTCGGCGCTCTATCTGGGCTACATTGCGCTTGTCATCATGTAAGCGCGAAAGGCAGACCCGATGAGCAAGGCATTGATCACAGGCGCAGGCAAACGGCTGGGACGCGCGATGGCGCTGTACCTCGCGGATCGCGGTTTTGATATTGCGGTGCACTACGCCACTTCTGCGGATGAAGCCGAAGAGGTGGCAGATCTGATCCGTGCGAAGGGGCGGCAGGCCTGTACGGTGCAAGCCGACCTGTTGAATGAGGGTCAGACGCAAGCCCTGACTGCTAAAGCAATTTCGGGCATCGGCGGTCCGCTCACCGTTCTTATAAACAACGCGTCGATCTTTGAATACGACAACATCGAAACGGCAACCCGCGAAAGCTGGGATCGGCATCTTGAAAGCAACCTGCGCGCACCGTTTGTGTTGACCCAGCATTTCGCAGCGCAACTACCGGCGCCGCAGATGGACGATATGAACGAACCGCTTGCGCCAGGATTGGTGATCAACATGATTGACCAGCGTGTGCGTAAACTGACACCAGAGTTCATGACCTACACCATCGCCAAGATGGGGCTTTGGGCCTATACCCAAACGGCTGCGCAAGCCTTGGCACCGAAATGCCGGGTCAATGCCATCGGCCCCGGCCCAACACTTCGGGGCGGTCGCCAGAGCGAAGCGCATTTCGCCAAACAGCGCTCTTCGACGGTGTTGAAAAGGGGTGCGAATACTTCGGATATCACTGGGGCGCTGGGCTACTTTCTGGACGCGCCGGGGGTAACGGGACAGATTTTATGCGTCGACGGCGGACAGCATTTGGGGTGGCAGACTTTGGACGTGATTGGCGTCGAATGATGCAGTCAAAAGTAAGTTTTGCACCGGTTTGGTTTACGTTACGAAAACGTTACGAAAGTGTTAATGTTTTCAGTGACTTGCCCGAAAGAGATTTAAATATTATTTAAAATCAATATCTTATAAATTTGCACAAAAAATAGGCAATTCTGTGAGGGCACCGAAATACAAAGGAAAATTCCTAACGTTCAGAACTTCTCCGCAGACTTATCCACAGAAACCGTGGATGCCTTAACGGTTGCATAGGTGGATTCAATCAGGCAGCGAAACCTTAAGAATCGCGTGAAGAGCATAACCGTAAATTCAGGCTGACATGACCAAGGAAACCGACGCTGACAGTTTAACCGGATACGCCCGTATTCAGAGCTATCTCAAGACGCTGGACTCTAGTCCGGGTGTCTACAGAATGCTCGATGCACAGGCGCGCGTGCTTTATGTCGGCAAGGCGCGGAACCTGCGCGCACGGGTATCGAACTATTCACGACCGTCGCCGCAGCATTCGGGTCGTATCGCACGGATGATTTCGGAAACCGCGTCGATGATGTTCCTGACGACGCGGACCGAGACCGAAGCGCTGTTGCTGGAACAGAATCTCATCAAGCAGCTTAAGCCGCGCTACAACGTGCTTTTGCGGGACGACAAGTCTTTCCCCAATATCCACGTCACCGATCATGCCTTTCCTATGATCCACAAGCATCGTGGTGCGAAGAAAGACAAAGGTGCCTATTACGGTCCGTTCGCCAGTGCGGGCGCGGTCAACCGGACGCTGAACCAGTTGCAGCGCGTCTTCCTGCTGCGCAATTGTTCCGATGCCATGTTTGACAGCCGGACACGGCCCTGCCTTCAATACCAGATCAAGCGCTGTTCTGGGCCGTGTGTCGGCAAGATCACGGAGTCGGATTATGCTGAAAGTGTCCGCGATGCCGAGCGGTTCCTGTCTGGAAAATCCACGAATGTGCAGGAAACCCTGGCCAAGCAAATGGCGCTGGCCTCGGAAGAGATGGAGTTCGAACGTGCCGCTGCCTTGCGCGACCGCATTCGCGCCTTGACGCAGGTGCAGACAGCGCAGGGGATCAACCCGCGCGGCGTGACCGAGGCGGACGTGATCGCGCTGCATCTGGAAAAGGGGCAGGCCTGCGTGCAGGTCTTCTTCATTCGGGCGAACCAAAACTGGGGAAACAGGGATTTCTACCCGCGTGTTGGCCCAGATGTCGAAGAGGCCGAGGTGTTGGAGGCTTTCATTGGCCAGTTTTACGACACCAAAGAACCTGCGCGATTGTTGTTGCTGTCACATCCCATTGAGAACGAAGATCTGATGACTGAAGCCCTGTCAGACAAGTTGGGTCGCAAGGTCGAGATCGCTGTGCCGCGTCGCGGTGAGAAATCAGAGCTGGTGGATGGCGCATTGCGAAATGCACGGGAATCGTTGGCCCGACGCATGGCGGAAACCGCGACGCAGGCCAAGTTGCTGCGTGGATTGGCCGAGGCTTTTGGTCTGGAGGAAGCACCCCAGCGGATCGAGGTTTATGACAACAGCCACATTCAAGGCACCAATGCCGTCGGCGGGATGATCGTGGCAGGGCCGGACGGGTTCATAAAAAATCAGTATCGCAAATTCAACATCAAAGGCGATGAACTTACCCCCGGTGACGATTTCGGCATGATGAAAGAGGTGCTGACCCGTCGGTTCAAGCGGTTGCTCAAGGATGATCCTGACCGCGACAAGGGGCTGTGGCCCGATCTGCTTTTGATCGACGGTGGTGCAGGGCAAGTGTCAGCTGTGCGCGAGATCATGACCGAATACGGGGTTGAAGATGTGCCGATGGTCGGTGTGGCCAAGGGCGTGGACCGGGATGCGGGCAAGGAAGAGTTCCACCGTTCAGGGACACGACCCTTTGCGCTGCGCCACAATGATCCGGTTTTATACTTTGTCCAACGTCTGCGGGATGAGGCGCACCGCTTTGCCATTGGGACCCACCGGGCGAAGCGGGCAAAGTCGCAGATGGCGAACCCGTTGGACGAGATTTCGGGGGTCGGAGGCGCACGCAAGCGCGCGCTCTTGGCGCATTTTGGGTCCGCCAAGGCGGTCAGTCGCGCGAACCTTGCTGACCTTAAGGCGGTTGATGGTGTGTCCGAAGCGTTGGCGGAACGCATCTACGCGTTCTTTCACGAAAAAGGCTAACGCCGGGTTGGCGTCAGCCTATCGCTCTTAGATTATTGGATCGAAAGATCGATGTTGAAGCTGCTGGTCTTGCCCGTGTCTTCGTCATTTCCCATGTGGTACACGCGGATCGCGTATGTGCCGTTGGCGGGCAGATCAACTGTTGTCGAATTCCCGTCCATCGAACTGTTATAGATCGCAACGCCATCGCTACCGGGAGGCAGGATGTTGAAATAGACAGTCCCGGTTCCATTACTGCTTGTCACAGAGAGTTCCACAAACATTTCCTGACCGGCTTGGGCCCCCAGTTGGTAGTCGGTGTATTCTTGTCCGGTTATTGTGCCTGATACCATGGTTCCAAAATTGCCGGGTGCGAATTTCACCTCGGACTTGGATTGGGCGACCGCCGTCGAGGTTAGGGCGATGCCAAGAGCGGTGGCTATTGTGACAAGGGGTTTAAGGCGCATGAATAGGTCTCCTGATCAATTCTGCCCTACGTTAGCGTCACACAGTCGCCCGTCAAAGTTGTATCTGGCTCACAGCTTCAGAGATTTCAGGACCCCGAGCACCGTTTCTGGCAGCGGGGTAGGGCGACCATCTGCGTCGACATGCACCTGAGTGAAGAACCCTTCGGCCCCAGCCGTGTCGCTGTCATTTCCAAACAATGCGATTTCGTATCTGAACGACGATGTGCCGATATGGGCGATGCGGATGCCAGCAGTCAGGATATCGGGAAAGCCCAATTCCGCATGATAGCGGCAGCCGCTTTCGACGACGAGGAATTTGGTGGCGTTGGGGCCACGAATCTCGATCCCCTGTTCCATCTGCCAAAGGCTGACGGCGGTGTCGAACAAGGAATAATAGGTGGCGTTGTTCAGGTGCCCGTATTCGTCATTGTCCTGCCAGCGGGTGGGCAGGGTTCGGAAGGCGCGATAGTCGGCGCGGGTTCCGGGCGGAATTCTGGCCATCAGCCTGACCGCAGCAGCCTGAACGCGGCGGACGCACCCCATCCAGCGGCAATGGCAATGGCCAGCGACAAAAGCCCGTAGGCCAATGGCTGCTGACGAGACAGGTTGAACAGCCAGCGTTCCAAACCAACCTTGCGAACGTCGATGCTGGTTTCGTAGACTGATACGACTTTGCCGCCCCGTGTCAGAAACACGCGTGTCGCGTATTCGCCTTCGGTGAGATTTGTGGGCATTTGAATCGCGGCATTGAACAGCGTTGATTCGCGCAGGTCTACTGCGCCTTCGTCCAGAACGTAGAGCCCGTTGTCCATGCGGATGCGGACAAGTGCGTCGATGAACTCCTGCGGGTTGGCCACTTGCGACCACGCGCCGATTGATCGGATGCGGCGCGGGATTGAGATTGTGTGTCGCAGGTCGTCGGCTTCGTTCACGACATCGGCCCAAGGCGCAGATGTGGCAATGGCGTAAAAACTTGGTGCGGCGGATACGTCCATTGCATCGGTGTTCACCCAAATGCCAACGACCCGGTCTTTGCGACGGACTGTGATTGGTTCTTGCGGCCCAGAGATTGTAACGATCACCTGCAATGGCTGATCCTGCGGGATCGGCGCTTCGCGTTTAATAGCACCGTAAATGATGATCTCGGATCCGTCGAAATTGGTCGAGATCGACACCTGATCTTGGCTGAGGCCCAGCACCACCTCTTCGGCCTGCAAAGGCGCGGCAAGGAACAGAAGGATCAAGAGCAGCCCACGCATCAGTGGCCTCCTCCCGTACCGATTGAGAACAGCTCGGACGGTTGAAGCAGAAGATCGAGCGCCAGTTTGCCACAAACGGCCAGCACCATGATCGCAAGTAGGATACGTAGCTGTTCGGCCTTAAGTTTGGCCCCGATCACGGTACCGATCTGAGCGCCTACAACACCGCCAATCAGCAGCAATACAGCCAGCACAATGTCGACAGTGTAGTTGGTGGTGGCGTGCAACAGGGTGGTAAAGCCCGTGACGAAAATGATTTGGAACAGCGAGGTGCCGACCACAACTTTTGTGGGCATACCCAGCAAATAGATCATTGCAGGCACCATGATAAAGCCGCCTCCGACACCCATGATCGCGGCAAGGATGCCTACGAGAATGCCAACGATCACTGGCGGGATGACCGAGATATATAGCCCGGAGGTGCGGAACCGCATCTTGAACGGCAGGCCGTGAATCCAGTTATGCTTTTTGCGCTTGGGGGCCACGCCAGAGCGTGTCTTGCGGATCGCGTTCAGACTTTCGACGAACATCAACGATCCGATGATGCCAAGAAAGAGAACGTAGCAGAGTTTGACGAGCAGATCGACCTGACCGAGACTCTTCAGGTAATTGAACACCCAAACACCAAGGGCTGCCCCAAGTAAGCCCCCGACAAGCAGCACCGTTCCCATTTTGAGATCGACCGTTTTTCGCCTGAGATGGGCGAGCACACCGGAAAAAGACGACGCGACGATCTGGTTCGCTTCGGTGGCCACGGCGACAGCGGGGGGGATGCCTATGAAGAACAGAAGTGGCGTCATCAGGAAGCCACCGCCAACACCAAACATGCCGGACAGCACACCCACCATCCCGCCAAGGCCAAGCAGCAGGAACGCGTTGACCGATACTTCGGCGATGGGGAGGTAGATTTGCATGTTCGTCCATAGACCCAACCTTTGCCCCGTTTCAAGCGGTCCGGTGCCGCAGCTGCAAAAAGGACTTAAGAAAATGGGTCAACTGGACTCAGTCGCTGTGGGGGTGATGCGTGGACGCATCACCCGTTCCCGTTGACGGAAACGCCCGCTTAACCTGATTGTCAGCGTTCCTTGACGTAGGGCTCACCACCGGCGCGCGGTGGAATCGCTTTGCCGACAAAACCGGCAAGGATGACAACGGTCAGGATATAAGGCAGCGCGTCCATGAACTGAACCGGCACGACGAATGCGCCAAGATCAATGTTTTGATAGCGCAAGGCCACGGCTTGCAGCAGTCCAAACAGCAGGCAGGCATAAAGCGCGTGCCATGGACGCCACTTGGCGAAGATCAGTGCGGCCAGTGCGATGAAACCTCGTCCAGCGGTCATGTCTTTGACGAAACCCGCTTGTAATGCCGTGGCGAGATAAGCCCCAGCGATACCGCAAAGCACACCGCAGATACCTACCGCGACATAGCGCAATCCAATCACCGACACACCAGCTGTGTCCACTGCCTCGGGCGCTTCACCGACGGCGCGTAGGCGCAGGCCAAAACGTGTCCGGTACAGAAGCCACCAAGTCAGTGGAACCATAGCAAAGGCAATATAGACGAGGATCGAATGCCCCGAGATTAATTCTTGATAAATCGGTCCGATGATTGGAATGCCCGAGACGGCGTCTACGCCCGGCAGCGTGATCCCCTCGAACCGTCCTGCACCGATCAGTGACGGGGTGCGCCCGCCCTGACTGAACCAGTCCTGTGCGATCAGGACAGTGAGACCTGCCGCGAGGAAGTTGATCGCGACACCCGAGATAAGCTGGTTGCCGCGGAACGTGATCGACGCCAGCCCATGCAATACTGACAACGCGAGTGAGGCAAGAATACCTGCGCCGAGGCCCATCCAGACATCGCCCGTGATCGAGGCGATGGCTGCGGAAAAAAATGCGGCGGCAAGCATTTTTCCCTCGAGCCCAATATCGAAGATGCCAGCGCGTTCGCTGAACAGTCCGGCAAGGCAAGCAAGCAGCAGCGGAGTGGCCAGACGCACGGTGCTATCGAGCACCTGAAGCAGTGTTGCGAAATCCATCAGGCTTTCCTCCGGGAGGCGAGGAAGAGTTTTTCAAGCGGCATCCGCACCATGTTGTCGAGCGCGCCCGTGAAGAGGATCACCAGCGCTTGAATCACGACGATCAATTCACGTGGAATGTTGGTCCAGAGTGCCAATTCTGCGCCACCTTGGTAAAGAAAGCCGAAAAGCAGTGCCGCTAGCAGAACGCCCAATGGGTGGGATCGGCCCATCAGGGCTACAGCGATGCCGATGAAGCCCGC
This sequence comes from Paracoccaceae bacterium, assembly GCA_024742575.1. Lineage (GTDB taxonomy): Bacteria > Pseudomonadota > Alphaproteobacteria > Rhodobacterales > Rhodobacteraceae > Marivita. The sequence continues at coordinate 36,047 of JANSYF010000012.1, forward strand.
CCCTTCGGTTGCATTCATGACAAGGCGTTCTGCCTCTCCCATCGTGGTGTTAAGGGCCATCATGCCAGCCAAACCACCCGAAATCAGCATTGCCACGACGGTGATCTTCACCGGGCTTATCCCGGCGTACTTGGCTGCAGATTCCGACTGGCCGAAGGCACGAATTTCATACCCCAACTTGGTTCGCCAGATCAGCAGCCAGACCACGAGGCACATGGCGACCGCCAGAAAGAACGTCACGTTCGCAGGTGCGCCCCGGAACATTGCGGTTTCTGCTGTCGAGAACATATCCTGAAAGGTCGGCAGTTTTGTTGCTTCGGGGAAGCGGGCCGTGGCCGGGTCCATTGCGCCTTGGGGGCGCAGAATATTGACGAGCACGTAGTTCAGAACGGCGGCGGCGATAAAGTTGAACATGATGGTGGTGATAACGATGTGACTGCCGCGCTTGGCTTGCAGATAAGCCGGGATCAATGCCCAAAGTGCGCCGAAGATGGCGGCAGACACGGTCGCGCCAAACAAAGCAACGTACCAGTTCGGCCACGGTATATAGAGACAGGCCAACGCCACGCCCAATCCGCCGATCATCGCCTGACCTTCGCCACCTATGTTGAACAGGCGCGCGTGAAAGGCGATGGCTACTGCAAGACCCGTGAAGATGAAGTTGGTTGCGTAGTAAAGCGTATAGCCCCAACCAGACGACCGCATCAGTGCACCATCGACCATTAGCTTGAACGCGGCTACCGGGTCTTCGCCGATGCCGATGATCACCAATGCCGAAAGGATCGCTGCAAGGATGAGCGAAATCAGGGGGACAAGGACCGCATCGGCCCAGCCGGGCATCTTATCCATCTTTGTCGCTCTCCTCGGGATCTTTTTTCGTGTCTGGAGTTTTGGGCTTTTCAGGCGTCGACTGATGGATCGTTGCACTGAGGCCGCCAAGACTGATCGACTCGGTTTTGGCTGGCGCCGTTTCGGCATCGACTGGGTCGGTGCTGACAGTGCTCGGTTCTTCTACTAGATCAGCCGGGGGCACGTTTTCTGGTTCTGGCGCAGCAACGTTCTCGGTCGCAACCTCAGTGTTTCCCTCGGGGTTGGTGTCAGCGATAGGTTCCGCGCCTGTCTCTTCTGCGGGAGCCGCATGGGTTATTGTCTCGGCCTCGGCTGCTACTGGAACGTCATCTTGAACTTCTGTGGCCTCTTCTGGCGCATCTACCTCAGCTTCGGCAGACTCTTGCACCTCTTCCTCGGTCATTGCCATCGGTGATGCGGGCATAGTGGCATGCGCTGTATCGGTGATCCCAGCCATCAAAAGGCCAAGTTCCTGTTCGTTGGTCTCTGACGGGATGCGCTCGCCCATGATCTGGCCGTCGAACATCACTGCGATGCGATCGGAGAGAGAGAAGATCTCATCAAGTTCCACCGACACCAACAGGATTGCCTTGCCCTCGTCGCGCAGGCGGATGATCTGCTGGTGGATGAATTCGATCGCGCCAATATCCACACCGCGTGTCGGCTGGCCGACAAGCAGGATATCCGGGTTGCGTTCGATTTCACGCGCGAGAACGATCTTTTGCTGGTTGCCGCCCGAGAAATTGCGCGCGGCCAGTTTTGGATTCGGCGGGCGGACGTCAAAGCGCTCCATCTTGGCGGCAGCCTCGGCCTTGATCGCGGCGTTGTTCATCAACGGACCAGATTGGATCTTCGGGTCCCGATGATAACCGAACACGGTGTTTTCCCATGCCGTAAAAGACATGATCAACCCTTCTCGGTGGCGGTCTTCGGGCACATGGGCGATGCCCCGTGCGCGGCGCGACTGGCCGTCCGAGTTTTTTCCGGTGAGGTCAATCTGCTGACCATTCACGCGAATCGTACCGGAGCCGTTGGCATAGCCGCCCAACACTTCAAGAAGTTCGGACTGACCGTTCCCCGCAACCCCGGCAATGCCAAGGATCTCACCCGCGCGCACCTCAAGCGAGATGCCCTTGAGCCGGTCGACACCCTTTTCATCCGTCAGACGCAGGTTCTCGACCTCCAGCACCGGCTTGCCGGGTTCGGCGGGTTTTTTGTCGACCTCAAGCAGAACCTTGCGGCCCACCATCATTTCGGCCAGCCGTTCGGGGCTGGTTTCAGACGTTTTCACTGTCGCCGTCATCTCGCCACGGCGCATCACCGACACGGTGTCGGTCGCGTCCATGATTTCGCGCAGTTTGTGGGTGATCAGGATGATCGTCTTGCCCTCTTTGCGCAGGTTTTCGAGTATGCGGAAAAGGTGGTCGGCTTCGGCGGGCGTCAGAACACCTGTCGGTTCGTCCAGGATCAGGATGTCTGCCTGACGGTAGAGCGCCTTGAGGATCTCGACGCGCTGCTGGTGGCCGACGCTCAGGTTTTCGATGATCGCGTCGGGGTCGACGTTCAGTTCGTATTCTTCGGCCAATTGCTTCAACACGCCACGCGCCTTGTTCAGCGACGGGCGGAGCAGGGGGCCATCCTCGGCACCGAGGATCACGTTCTCCAGAACGGTGAAATTCTGCACCAGCTTGAAGTGCTGGAAGACCATGCCGATGCCAGCCTTGATCGCGGCCTGACTGTCGGGGATTTGGGTTTCCTTGCCGTTGATGAAAATCTGGCCGCTGTCAGCTTTGTAAAAGCCATAGAGGATCGACATTAGGGTCGATTTACCCGCGCCGTTTTCACCGATAATGCCGTGGATCGTCCCGGGTTTGACGCTGATTGAGATATTCTTGTTGGCCTGAACCGGGCCGAATGCCTTGGAAATTCCCTTGAGCTGGATGGCGGGTGGGACCGGTGTCAGGTCAACCTCGGGTTCGGGGGCAACAGCGGTATTCATGAACTATCCCTGCGTCAGTCTTCGGGTCTGGTGCCCGATACGTGGCGGAGCGGCCGTGACCGGCCGCTCCGAGTGTTTAGGTGCTTTCTGAACGGATCAGAAGCTTAGTGCCGGGCAGCTGTCGTCGGACATGTAGTCATGCACCATCAGATCGCCGCTGGCGATTTTGGCAGACGCGTCGTCTACTGCCGCTTTCATGTCTGCGCTGACCAGCTCTGCGTTATGTTCGTCCAAGGCGTAACCGATGCCGCCATTGGCGATGCCCATCACGTTGATCCCGGTTTCCAGATCGGTACCCGACGTCATCGCGTCGTACACCGCGTTGTCCACGCGCTTCATCATGGAGGTCAGAACCTGACCTGGGTGAAGGTAGTTCTGGTTGCTGTCGACGCCGATCGACAGGATATCCTCGTCTGCTGCCGTCTGAAGAACGCCGACGCCTGTGCCACCAGCCGCAGCGTAAACCACGTCAGCGCCTTGGCTGATCTGGGCCTTGGTCAGTTCCGATCCCTTCACCGGGTCGTTCCATGCGGCCGGTGTCGTACCGGTCATGTTTGCAACTACCGTCGCATCCGGGTTCACCGCCTTTACACCTTGGGCATAGCCGCAGGCGAACTTTCGGATCAGCGGAATGTCCATACCGCCGATAAAGCCGACGGTGCCGGATTCCGAAGCCATCGCGGCCATCATGCCAACAAGGTAAGAGCCTTCATGCTCGTTGAACACGACCGAGCGTACGTTTGGTGCATCCACAACCATGTCGATGATCGCGAACTTGGTGTCCGGGTAATCCGGAGCGACTTCGCCAAGGACGTTGCCAAAGGCAAAGCCGGTCATCACGATCGGGTTGTTGCCGTTTTCAGCAAAGCGGCGAAGGGCCTGTTCGCGCTGGGCTTCGGACTGAAGCTCGATCTCGCGGAAGGATTCGCCGGTTTCTTCGGCCCAACGTACAGCGCCGTTGAAAGCGGCTTCGTTAAAGGATTTGTCAAACTTGCCGCCCAGATCGAAAATCAGGGCCGGTTCAGCAACAGCCGCGCCAGCGGAAAGTGCCAAAGCAGCGGCGGCTCCGTAAAGTTTTGTCATAAGGGTCATTTGCAGCTCCCAGGTGTTGGACTTCGACGGCTTGATTGCGTCGATTGGTTAGATCGGGTGATCAAAGTCAATTAAGGCTGCACGCGGAAGATAGTTCAACCGCTTTTTGTGCCAGAGCCTTTTGACGTTGGCGCAGGATCGCCTTGACATTGCGCAATGGCCAGCGAAAGCAGCGCAGCGTCATCTTTTGTGCCGTCGCGCAGCGTGTAGTAGCTGCGCCGTGTCCCGACTGGTGCGAATCCCCTTGCGGTGTAAAACGCCCGGGCGGATTGGTTCTGATGTGCCACTTCTAGCAAGATGCGTGTGGCGCCCTGAATTTGGGCTATCGTGACCAGTTCAGACAGAAGCGCGGTCGCGACGCCTGTGCGCTGTGCGTCTGGGTCAGTTGCAATTGCAAGGATTTCGCACTCGTCCGCGACAATCTGTGCAATCAGAAAGCCGTGTTTCTGGTTCAGGATCAGGCTGTGCTTGGCAGACAAAGTTTCGGCGATGTCGCGCGCGGACCACGGGCGCATATGAACATAGGCCCGGTCCATCAGTTCGGCCAAGTCACCGGGTGTCACGACAGGATCACCGGGGCCGTATCGCGCGCGGGCGCTGCATCGGCTGGCTTGATGTAGAGCGGTTTGGGCCGCGGTGCGGATTGTGCATCGGTCCGTGCAGCAACTTCGGCCATTGCGGCGATCAAGACGTGCGGATCGTCCGAAAAGATGGCGTCAGGTGCATCGCTGGCTGCGACAAGCGTGGGCGCTGCGCCGGGTGCCTGAGCATAGATCATGTCGCGCGGGGCTGTGACCGCGCTTGTTGCGTTAGGGTGCAGGTGCTGCAATGCGTCGAGCGTGGACACCCCGATCGCGGGTATGCCAAGCCCAAGGGCGAGGCCCCGTGCCGCAGAAACAGAAATGCGAATGCCTGTGAAATTGCCGGGGCCTATGCCAACACCGATACGGGTCAGGTCCGCCCATGTCTTTGCGTGCTGGCCCAAAAAGCCTTCAAGCATTGGCATCAGGTGTTCGGCCTGACCGCGTGCCATCGCATCGACTTGGGTCGCAACAACACGACCGTCGCAAAACAAAGCGGCTGCGCAATGCGCAGCCGATGTGTCGAAGGCCAAAAGTGTCGTGTCAGACGGCAACCGGGCGAACCTCGGTCACTTCTGGGATGTAGTGGCGCAGTAGGTTTTCGATCCCCATCTTGAGCGTCAGGGTCGAAGACGGGCAGCCCGCGCAGGCGCCTTGCATGTGAAGGTAGACCACACCACGGTCAAAGCCGTGGAAGGTGATGTCGCCGCCGTCCTGTGCCACCGCAGGGCGCACACGACTGTCCAGCAATTCTTTGATCTGGCCCACGATCTCGCCATCCTCGCCGGTGTGTTCGGCATGTCCGGAGGGCGCTTGCGCGTCGCCTGCCATGACCGGATCGCCGGACTGGAAATGTTCCATGATCGCGCCCAGAAGCGCAGGCTTCAGGTGGTCCCAATCCGACCCATCGTCCTTGGTTACAGTGACGAAGTCATGCCCAAAGAACACGCCTTTCACGCCCGAGACCGAGAACAGCCGCGTCGCTAAAGGCGAAACCGACGCGCCTTCGGCTGTCGGAAAATCAGCAGTGCCCATGTCAAGCACGGTCTGGCCGGGCAGGAACTTGAGTGTTGCAGGGTTGGGCGTGGATTCAGTCTGGATAAACATGGCGGCGTCTCCTGATGGGTGCATCTTATATGCGGTGCCAAAGGTTCAGCGTCAAGGATTAGAACGGTTCTAAGTTTTGGCCGTATCCGGCCGCACCAACTAGCGAATAGGAAGCAGCGTCACGTCAAATTCACCTGACACCGGCATCGGCGTGGAAAGATCGATGGTCAGTCCAAAATCTTCGCTTTGCCCCAGTGTTCCAGTGAACGTGCCGCTGACGCGCAGAAAGTCGCCCTCCAAGGACCGGTCTGACACAGTAACGATAAGGCCGCCGCGATTGCCTTTGCCATACCAACGTTCGAATTCTGCGTCGTCTGCTCTGCGTAGTATCGACATTTCCGGCAGTTGCGCGCGATCGCGCAACAGGTCGAAAGCAAGCCGAAGGGATTGGAACCGCTGCCATGTTTCAAGATCAGAGGGCCGTGTCAGGATGCTCACCCGTACAAAACCGTGCGATCCGGTCCAATCGCTATGGCCGGTGCTCAACGGCAATTCCAGAATTTCATCCGTCAGAGTCAGCGTGATGTGCCCCTGTTCCTTGGCTGTTGTCATCGACGCTGAGATGAGGCTGGTGCTGATGCAGAACGCCCGCGCAACGCGCAAGAAGCGGAAACCTGAAAAAGCAGACATGTCACCCTCCTTCGTCTTGCAGCGGACACGATTTGGTCGTGCCACCCGACGCGAGGGTTCGTGTCAGGTGATCGCTTCGAGCCGCTCTTTTGACAGTTCGCCCGGAACAATTGTGATTGGTATCGGCAGGCTTCCCGCGTTCTTGGTCAATTGCGTGACAAGCGGACCGGGGCCCTTCTTGCCGGTGTTGGCACCTAGTACCAGAACACCGATGTCGGGATCGTCCTGAACCTGAGCGATGATCTCTGTCACCGCCTCGCCCTCGCGGATGACAAGCTCCGGATCGACACCCTGTTTGTCGCGCATCCATTTTGCGAAAACTTCAAAATGCGCATGAATGCGCTCGCGCGCCTCTTCCCGCATCACTTCGCCGACGCCAATCCAGTGATTGAACTCGTCCGCCGGGATGATCGATAGAATCTCGACCCCGCCCCCCGTATTGGCAGCCCGCATCGCCGCAAAGCGCATGGCATTCAGGCATTCGCGGCTGTCATCCAGCACAACAAGAAACTTACGCATAGATGTTCTCCCGTCGGGGATCATGACGCAGGATCCGGACCCGCGCAATAGAGCTTGGCATCTTGGGGCTGACAGACGTCACGTTCCCGAATGCGCCCAGTCCCAATACATCTCGCGCACGCGGCGGGTGACGGGGCCAACCTGATACGACGTGTCCTCGAAGCCGATCACAGGCGTGACCTTGTTCATGTTGCCAGACAGGAACACCTCGTCCGCAGCTTCGAAATCGGCAAAGCTCAGTACGGTTTCATGCACCTTGGTGCCGTCAGCCCGCAGATTGGTCATGTGCCGCGAACGGGTGATCCCCGCAAGGAAGGTGCCGTTGGCGATCGGGGTGAACACCTCGCCATCCTTGACCATAAACACGTTGGCCGTGGCGCTTTCGGCGACATTGCCCATGGCGTCGGTCACCAGCGCGTTCTGAAACCCGCGCGCCCGGACTTCGGCCAGCATGCGCGCGTTGTTGGGGTACAGACAGCCCGCCTTGGCATTTACAACCGCACTTTCCAGAACGGGACGGCGGAACTGTGTCTTGCCCAAGGATACGCTTGCAGTCTCGGGCGCCATCGGGATTTCCTCAAGGCAAATCGCAAAGCCGGTTTTGCCAGCTTGCGGAACAATCGCGGTCATGTCGCCGTCAATCGCCCAGTACATTGGACGGATGTAGACGGCAGTGTCCTTGGGGTAGGCGCGCAGGCCGTCCCACACGATCTGAACCATGTCCTCTGGGCTGACTGTGGGCGTGACCATCAATGCCTCGGCCGAACGATTGACGCGTTCGCAATGGGCGAGCAGATCTGGGGCCACACCGTTGACGTAACGCGCACCATCAAAGACGCCGCTGCCCAGCCATGCGCCATGGTCGGCGGCGTTCATCACCGCAACATCGCCATTGTGCCAAGTGCCGTTGAAATAGGTGTGGATGTTTTTGCCGGTTGCCATAACGACCTCCTTTGTTGCCGCGCACGTTAGGTGCGTGGCTGGGGAAGGTCCAGACCGTGTGAAGTGGAAAGCTTTTTGGAACAGGCTTCCCACCGCACTTGAATACGCCGGGTCATGCGACTTCGAGCAACAGCGCCTCTAGGTCAAGATGCGCATTGACCATATCAAGCTGACCGCTCGTATCCCGTGGCCACTGGGCTTCGGGTCGGTCGCGGTAGATCTCGATCCCGTTGCCGTCCGGGTCGCTGAAATAGATCGCGTCGCTCACGCCGTGATCGGCTGCGCCTTCAATCTCGACACCAGCGTCCAGCACGGTTTTGAACGCCTGCGCCAAGGCCGCGCGGTCAGGATAGAGAAATGCAACATGGAAAAGACCAGCACTGCGTTTGGGGGCAGGAGGGCTGTTCTTGCTGAACCACGTGTTCAGCCCAATATGGTGATGGTAGCCACCAGCCGACAGAAACGCGGCCTGATCGCCATAGCTTTGGGTTACGTCAAGGCCCATCACGTCTTGATAAAAGGCGATCGAGCGGTCCAAGTCGGAAACCTTGAGATGAACATGCCCGATGGACATGCCGGGATGCGCTTTGGTCATGGTCTATCCTTTCGACCGTTTTGACCAAGTTATCTCTGCGCGCCCCTGCGTAAAAGGGCGAAAGGCGCGCAAGATCTGTGCGTGAGTGCGCGGATTAGGATACCATCCCGATGATGTCGTAAGTCTGCTTCAGGATCGGCGCAGCGATCGCGCGGGCGCGTTCAGATCCTTTGCCCAGGATCGCGTCAATCTCGTCAGGCTGTTGCATCAACCGCGCCATCTCTGTCGAAATCGGGGACAGCTTTGCGACGGCAAGATCCGACAGGATAGGCTTGAATTCCGAGAATGGTTTGCCGCCCACGTCGCGCAGCACTGCTTCAACCGACTGGTCCGCAAGTCCTGCGTAGATGTTGAGAAGGTTGCGCGCCTCCGGGCGACCTTCCAGCCCTTCGACTTCGGATGGCAGCGCATCGGGGTCGGTTTTAGCTTTGCGGATCTTCTGCGCGATGGCATCAGCATCGTCGGTCAGGTTGATCCGGCTGGCATCTGACGGGTCGGATTTCGACATCTTCTTGGACCCATCGCGCAGGCTCATCACCCGGGTTGCAGCACCTTCGATCACCGGTTCGGTGATTGGAAAGAACTCAACGCCGTAGTCGTGATTGAACTTGATCGCGATGTCGCGGGCCAGCTCAAGATGCTGCTTCTGATCTTCGCCCACGGGCACATGGGTCGCATGATAAACCATAATGTCTGCGGCCATAAGCGCCGGATAGGCAAGCAGCCCCAACGAGGCGTTCTGTGTATTCTTACCCGCCTTGTCCTTCCACTGGGTCATGCGCTGCATCCAGCCCATGCGGGCGATGCAGTTGAAAATCCACGCCAATTGCGTGTGTTCTGCGACCTGGCTCTGGTTGAACAGAATGGATTTCGCCGGATCGAGGCCGGATGCGATATAGCCCGCCGTCAACTCTCGGGTTTGGCGGCGCAGCGCGTCTGGTTCGAACAGGGTGGCCGTGATCGCGTGGAGGTCGACGATGCAATAAATCGTCTCGTAATCCTCGTCCTGCTTTTCGACAAAGCGCTTGATCGCGCCAAGGTAGTTGCCCAGCGTCAACCCTCCAGAGGGCTGGATCCCCGAAAAAATCCGAGGTGTGAACGCGGGAGAGGTTTGGACCCCCTCGGACATGGCAAAACTCCATCTGGCAAAACTGGTGCTGGTGCCTTACCCATGCGCCCAAGTGCCGTCAAGCAAGGGCCAGAGCCGTGAGCCATCCGCATAACGAACCACCGCTGAACCCGTTGCCGCCCGTGGTGATTGCGCTGTTCCTTGTTATCGTGGGTCTTGAGGTGGTGTTCACGCTTGGCGCAAGGGGGCTGATCGGAGGGCCGGGTGCCGTGGGGTGGCGTCTGGGTACGCTGGAACGTTTTGCTTTCTCAGCCGAGATTTTCGATTGGATGCGCGAGTCCGGGCGCTGGCCGGTTGAACATGTAATGCGGTTCGTGTCGTATCCGTTTGTGCATGCCAGCTTTACCCATGCGCTGTTTGCCGGAGTGATGCTGCTGGCGCTTGGCAAGATGGTGGGCGAGGCAATGGGTAGCCTTGCCGTGGTGCTGATCTTCTTTGTCTCTGCTGCAGGCGGCGCGTTGATTTATGCGCTAGCCGTGGGAAGCTCCATGCCGTTGATCGGCGCGTTTCCTGCGGTTTATGGGTTGATCGGCGGCTTCACCTATTTGCTTTGGTTGCGGCTGGGTCAGTTGGGCGAAAAGCAAATCCGCGCCTTCACATTGATCGGGTTCCTCTTGGCGATCCAGTTGATTTTCGGGCTGCTTTTTGGTGCGAATGCCGAGTGGGTCGCTGATCTGGCGGGTTTTGCCATCGGGTTTGCGCTGTCCACCATTCTGGTGCCCGGTGGCTTGGCTAAGCTGGTCGACCGGTTGCGTCAGCGCAGCTAGCGGCGCCGGAACGCGTCGCGGAACTCACGCAGAGAGAAGGCTCCGATGGCCTGTCCGATCAGCGCATAGCTGACCATTCCGAGGCCGATCAGGACCGTGAGTGCGATGAACCGAATGCCTGCCATGTCAAGCAACGGACCCAGCACAACCGTACCGCCCCAGAGCACGGTGCCCATGGCGATCGAGGCCAGACACACGCGCCAGCTACGCCGCCGGAAGCGGTCGTCAAAGCGGGCGACATCCCCCATTTTGCGACCGCCCCGTGCCAGCATCCAGACCATCACCCAACCGGCGAGCGTGGTGGCAATGGCCGGTGCGATCCAACCGATAAATGGCGCCAATCCGACGGCGACGCCTGCATTGATGATCATGGCCCAAACAGCATAACGGAAAGGGGATTTCGTGTCTTCGCGCGCGAAGAACAGCGGTTGCAGAACCTTCTGCAAAACAAAGGCTGGAAGGCCCAAACCGTAGATAGCGACTGCGATCGCTATAGCCGCGGAATCATCAGCTCCGGTCGCGCCCCTTTGGAACAGGACGGAGACCACCGGCAAGGGGATCACGACCAACGCCACAGCCGCGGGAACGGTCAGGGCCAGCGACAGTTCCCCGGCGCGGGAAAAGGCATGTTTTGCACCAGCGTCATCCTGCGCCGTAAGGCGTCGTGAGAGATCGGGCAGAAGCACAATTCCGACGGCAATGCCAACCACGCCTAGGGGCAGTTGATAAAGCCTGTCAGCGGCATAAAGCCAACCCACGGCTTTGTCGAAATGCGAGGCAACCTGTTGGCCAACAAGCAGATTGATCTGCATCACGCCACCGGCAAGGGCCGCAGGAATAGCGACGATGACCAGCCGCTTCATCTCGGGTGTCCAGCGGGGCCGTGTTGGGCGAAGATGAATGCCCGCCCGGTCTGTCGCAATCCAGACAAGGGCGAGTTGGGCAATCCCTGCGATGGGCACGGTCCAGACCAACCACCGGATCACTTCTCCACCAGAATACGCCGCCCATGCCATTGATGCACATACGAAAATATTCAAAAACACAGGTGCGGCGGCCGCGGCGGCAAAGCGGCCCGTCGCGTTCAGGACGCCGGAAAACAGCGCGGTTAAGGACATCAACAGGATGTAGGGAAAGACGATGCGGCCATAGTCGACAGTCAGATCGAACCGGGCATCGCCCACGAAACCACCGGCGGTCAACCACACAAGACCAGGCATAAAGACCATGGCGATGGCACTGAGGATGAGGAGCACGAACGCCAGCCCGGACAAGGCTTGCGTGGCAAATCCGACCGGGTTGTCTTCTGCTTCCAAGCGCTTGGAAAACATGGGAACAAAGGAGGCGTTGAAAGCGCCTTCGGCGAAGAAACGGCGGAACATGTTGGGCAGGCGGAAGGCTGCAACGAAAGCGTCCATCACGGGGCCGGGGCCGATGAAGGCGAGGATCATAACCTCGCGCAGCACGCCCAGTATCCGGCTCATCAATGTCCAGAATCCGACGGTGAGAACACCGGAAATGAGGCGGATCGGTTTCATGCGGGCTCCTTGCGCGTGACGACCGGGGTAGAGCAGAAATCACCCGGCGAAAAGGGCCTGTTGTACGGTTCGGGGGCATGTACCGTACGCTTTGAGCCCCGTTTTGCGCCTGTTTCCGGGGTTTTGAGCGGGATTTGGCGGGCGGCCGATCAAGCGTACGGATCATGGGCTTGAACCTCGCGATTCATCCGTACGGTTTGCCGATTTTGCGGACATGTTCCGCAACGCACCCTGCGCTTACGATTTGTCAACGCTTTGGCGTCAGCTTGGTCTGATCCGCAAAGATGGGATTCGGCCGTGTATATCTACAACCTCTCTCCGATCGAGAACATCAACACCGACTGGCTGCGCCGCCATTTGCGGCTGGTGCTGGAGGAGGTGAACCATGGGGCACGCTATGCCATCTTGCGGCGGGGTCGACCTGTGGCGGGGCTTGTGCCCATCACCGAGGCGCGTGCGCTATTTGAGGCGACACGCGCGGATCGAAAATATCGGGACATGCATGCAGAGTTGAAACGGCGCGACGAAGATCGCTTGCGACAGGCGGTTGCCGATATGGGGCAAGCCGAACGAACCTCTTATGGAGGTGCGACATGACGGGCGCGCCAGCGCGTGTTCTGCAGCCATGGGATTGGTGCCTTTCAGGCGCACTGTTGTATTTGCAAATCGTGTTTGTGCACTTTGGCGACGTATGCCAGACCCTGTTTCAGGCGATGTCTGCAAAGGGATTGTCGATGACACCGACGACTGGCATCAGCAAATCCGTGCTGCCTGTTTCTGCAACGATCAGCGAGGCGTCGGACAAATCCCGAGCCGCAGAAAGACTTTCGGCGCTGCCGTTGAAGGCATCCATCACACTATTGGCCGCAGCGAGATTATTCTGGCCCTGAACCACCGCGAAATAGAGTCCGATATCGGTTTTGTCTTCGATATATGCCACATCTGCGGGCGATCCGGTCGCGGCGCGCGCGCCAGCGAGGAGATCAAGAATGAAGCTGCTCGCCGTTACGGTGCCCGCGTTCAACTGACCTGTCCAGAAATTGAACCCGTCCGCATCGGGATCTCGGCCCAACACGTTATTGTAGACCGCTGTCACGAAATTGTCGTTGCTGGTTCCCGAATACAGCGCGACAGTTTCCGGCTGGTCAAAGAAAAGGTCTGCAATTGCCTCGAAGGAAAAGCCGTTTTTTTGGAAAGCAGTGGCCCAGAAAGAAAGCCCCAGCGCATCCGCGGCGCGATTGAAGTAGGCGATATAGAGCTCGGTCAGGGTGGTCAGATCGGCAGCAGAGATGAGGCCGATCCCGTCATGCTTGTCGAGTTCGAACGCCACGTCGCCTGCAGTTTCGATGGTTTCGATGCGCAAGAGCGCGGCACTGCCTGCGGTATCGGTTCGATCGGAAACAGTGGTCACGGAGCCGTTGAACGTCAGAGTCATATCGCCCTGCGCCACAGCATCGAAGCTGACAATATCACGTCCGTCGCCACCATCGATGCTGTCTTGCCCAACAAGGTCCGAAGCAAAGAAATCATCGCCTTGATAGAGCCGCACCAACTGCGCGCCGGGTCCATCAATGACCACATCGCCCAAATCGGTGGCAAACACTACGGTAAGGTCTGGGGTTGTGACGAAGTTGATCGTTTCGGCGGACCCGAACCCGTCGTTCGCGATGACACCGGTGGCGAAATTCAGATCGAGTCCTTCAGTGACATCGCTGAAGAGAAAATCAAAAATTGGAAGCCCGGTACCCGGATCGACATTGTAAACATCTGCCCCAGGACCACCGATTATGGAGACTGTCTGGTTATCCCCAAGGCGGAGCGAATACGTGTCGGCACCGCTGGATCCCTCAAGACCAAGATACTGCCCAAGGGCGTCTTCGACGTTCAGCAGCGTGTCGGTAAACCCTGTCGTGCTGACCGTTCCGGTGTTCATGACCCCGTTGATATCAAAGGTGACAGGTGTACCGATCAAGTCGTAATCCAAAAAGAAACCGGGTCCATCAGTGCCTTCTGGCACGTCAAAGTCGATCGTGTCGTTCCCGAGGCTGCCGATAATGAAATCGCCATCGGTGTTGCTTGCTCCGGTGCTGATGAAATCATTGCCCGAACCGCCTTGCACGTCGTCGTCGAAACGCGTTCCCACGAAGGTGATGGGGCGGGTGATCAATGGCAGGAATCCAGCCCAGGTTGCTGCTTGGTTAAAGCCGCTGATCGCGTTGCTGGCATCTACAGAGATTTCAGCAGAGCTGTTGAAGAGGGTGGCCAATCCGGTGAAGTCAGAGCGGTCATCAATATCAATCAACGCATCCTGAAAGGCGCTAGCGGACCAATTGATATCGCTGATCGTGGCTTGTTCGATATCAAGACCGTTGAATTCCATGGACGTGATCACGCCCGAGAGGAAACTCCCTTCTTCATCTGCAATGAAGCCAAGCCCGCGCAGCACAACATTGACGTTTGCTTGGGTGAACAAGGTGTGGGTCATGACCGCTTGGGTTGGCGAGATCGAGGTCAGCTCAACACTCAGCGTGCCGGAGGCGTCAAAAAAGGATTGTTCCAAAAAGTTTGGATTGTTGCCGGAATAAATGAATTGCATGTAACGGTCCTGAACGTTGGATTGTGTTGCTATTCCTTGGCCCGCGCGGCGCCTTCCGTGATGGCAGTGCGAAGTTTGGTCTCAAGGGTCTTCTGTTTGCCTGCAGAATGGAATTTCAGGCCAAACATGTCTTTGACATAGAAGGTATCAACGACCTGTTCACCGTAAGTCGCGATCACCGCAGAGGCGATGTAGACATTGGCGTTGGCCAATGTCCGGGTCAGATCGAACAAAAGGCCAGGGCGGTCGCGGGTATCGACTTCGATGATGGTGTAGATTTCTGACCCTTCATTGTCGAAGGTTATCGAGGTCGGGACATTGAATGCGCGTTCGCGTTTCTTGATCTTGTCGCGTGGTTTCATCGCTTCGCGTGGTACCACATCGCCGCGCAGGGTCTTGGCGATCATCTCGCGCAGGCGCGGGATGCGCACGTCTTCGTAAGGCGATCCGTCGCCGTCTTGAATCCAGAATGCAGCGGTGGCGAACCCATCTTTCGACGTAAAGGTCCGGGCGTCGACCACGTTTGCACCGGCCAAGGCAACGGCCCCCGCCAGACGTGAAAAAATACCGGGATGATCGGACAGGGCAAAACAGACGCGCGTTGCGTCCCGGTCTTCATCGGGGTGGATGTCGATCCGGATTTCGTTATCGCCGATGTTGCGCAAAAGCTCTGCGAAGACTTTGTGCGCGGTGACATGCAAACCCTGCCAGTAGGGCGGATAATGGCGGCTGGTCTCAATGCGAAGGTCCTTGGCATCCCAGCCCTTGAGCGCTTCGCGCAGGACTTTCTTTGCCTCGGTCCCGCGGTTTTCGCGGTTAAGTGCCTCCATACCGTCTTCGAGCGCCCGGCGTGTCTGGCGGTAAAGTGCGCGGATCAGCACCGCTTTCCAATTGTTCCAGGTGCCGGGGCCCACGCCGCGGATGTCACAGACGGTTAGGACACAAAGCAGATCGAGCCGCTCGCGGGTCTGCACCGCCTTGGCGAAATCGCGCACGGTGCGCGGGTCGGCGATGTCGCGCTTTTGGGCCATATCCGACATGAGAAGGTGATAGCGCACCAGCCATTCGACGGTGGCGCATTCCTGTTTGTTCAGGCCAAGGCGCGGCGCAACCTTGCGGGCGATTTTGGCACCAAGGACTGAGTGATCTTCGTCGCGGCCCTTGCCAATGTCATGCAGGAGCAGCGCAACGTAGAGCACCTTGCGGTTGATGCCGTGTTTGAGGATCGAGCTGGCGACGGGCAGATCTTCTTCCAGGTGGCCGTTTTCGATTTCGCTGAGGTGCCAGATGCATTGGATCGTGTGTTCGTCCACCGTGTAGTGGTGGTACATATTGAATTGCATCATCGCCACGATCGGTTCGAATTCGGGGATGAAAGCCGCCAAAACACCCAGTTCGTTCATGCGCCGCAAGGCGCGTTCGGGGTTACCGTGTTTGAGCAGCAGATCGAGGAAGATGCGCTGCGCTTCTTTATCTTCGCGCATGCCCTTGTCGATGAGGTGCAGATTTGCGCTGATCAGGCGCATCGCGTTGGCGTGGATCAAAAGGCCGGTGCGCAGGGCTTCTTCGAAAATGCGCAGGAGGTTCATCTTGTCGGCAAGAAAGGCCGTATCGTCGGCGATAGCGAGGCGGTTGTTCACCACCTCGTATCCGTCCCGCATCTTGGGCACACGCTTGAACAAGCGCATCAGCAGAGGTGGATCTTTTTGCTGTGAGGCTTCGAGCGACGTCAGGAAAATGCGCGTCAGATCGCCGACGGAGGTCGCGTGGCGGAAGAAATCCTGCATGAACATCTCGACCCCGCGGCGTCCGCCTTTGTCGGCGTACCCCATGCGGTCGGCCACTTCGACCTGCATATCGAAGGTGAGCTGTTCGGTGGCACGACCGGAGGCAAGGTGGAGATGGCAGCGCACCGCCCAGAGGAAGTTTTCGGCTTTGACGAATGTTGCAAACTCTTCGGGACTAAATACGCCAGCACGAACAAGTTTGCTTAGATCGTCGGTGTGGTGAATATACTTGGCGATCCAGAATAGAGATTGAAGATCGCGTAGGCCGCCCTTGCCCTCTTTGACATTGGGCTCAACCATGTAACGCTGGCCCTGCTTGACGTGCCGGGCGTCGCGTTCTGCCAGTTTGGCTTCAACAAATTCGACCTCTGTGCCTTTGAAAAGCGTGTTCCACAGCTTTGAGTCCAGCTCTTCGGCAAGCGGTGCGTATCCTACGAGAAAGCGGTGTTCGAGCATGGCGGTGCGGATGGTGAAATCTTCGGCGCCAAGCCGCAGGCAGTCTTTCACCGTGCGCGAGGAATGCCCAACCTTCAGCTTTAAATCCCAAAGGATATACAGCATGGATTCGATCACGCTCTCGGCCCAAGCGGTGATCTTGTAGGGCGTGAGGAAGAGGAGATCGACATCGGAAAACGGTGCCATCTCGCCGCGTCCGTAACCGCCGACTGCCAGAACTGACAGACGTTCGCCCTCGGTCGGATTGGGATTGCGGTGAATGCGTTCGCTCACCGCTTCGAAGGTTAGGGTGATCAGCTGATCGGTGAGCCACGTATAGCCGCTGGTAACGGACAGAGCATTGCGCGGCTGTGCATCCAGACGGGCGGCCACAGCTGCACGCCCGTTTTTCTGTGCGTCTTTGAGCACGGAGACGACCGCAGCGCGCACATCGCGTTCGTCGCGCATGTCGCCAATGGCCGACCACATTGCGTCACGCAGGGTCGGGACATCAACAATATCTGAAAAAACATCGGAGACGGTGGGCGCCTCCGATGGGTTGGTCATGCTCAGGGATTTAGAAGCCTGCGCCGCCGAAGCCGGATGGGGCTGGGTCAAGAATAGTCACCTGGTTGTTGCGCACGGTTGCCACAGCAAGGCCGCGCTCATTGGTTCCGTCTGGGCGGATGCGGAAGACGCCATTGGCGCCCTGGAAGCCCGAATTCTGTGTCAGCGCCCGTGCGCTAAGTGCATCTGAGCGGCCCTGACGGACCAGAGCGCCGATGGCGGCGATGCCGTCAAAGGCGAGGCCAGCCAATGGGTGGGGATCCGCGCCGAACTGCGCCCGGTAACGACTGTTGAACGCGTTTTGGGCGGCTGTATCAGGCAGAGTAAAATAACCGCCCTGCGCGCCGGGCATAGACAGGATTTGCGTCGGCACATCCCAGCGGGCGAGGCCCATATATTGCGTTGTCGCTGGGCTGAGCCCTGCTTCGGGGAGCATTTGAAGCAACATCGGCAGGGCGCCGGCGGCGTTTGACGTCAGGAAAAGAGTATCAGCGCCGGTGGATTCGACCGTTGACCGGATGCGGGGGACGGCCGATGTGACGCCTTCTTGCGAGAAGGGGAAGGATTCAATGGCAGCGACACGCACGCCGTTCTGCGTCGCTGCAGCCTGAATCGCGGCTTTTCCGAATTCGCCCTCAACGTTTTGCGGGTGGACGATGACCACGGAATTGCGGCCTTGGCCGGACGCATATCCGAGCAGCCGGTTCGCGGTGTTGCGAAAGGTCGAACCGAGCACGAAGACATTCCCGCCTGCAATGGAGGGGTTGTTTGAAAAGCTGAGTACGTTGATTCCATTATCGGCCACGGCGACACCGGCGGCGTTTGCCGCTTCGCCGAAAAGTGGGCCAAGAATGATCTGAGCGCCTTCGGCAGCAGCGGTTTCTGCTTGAAGAGCGGCCCGCTGGGCATTTCCGGCGGTGTCGTAGACGCGTAAGTCAATCTGCACGCCGTCAAGCGAGGCCACGGCAAGGCGCGCGGCGTTTTCAAGGCTGGCTGCAACTGCGCCTGCGCCGCTGTCGCTGCGCGGGATCAGCAATGCCACCGGAATCGGAGCATTTGTATTGATGCTGGGCCCCGAACCACCGCCAGGAGCCGCCATCATTGCGGGATCACAGGCCGCGAGGGCGACGAACGCAGTAACCGCTGCGGCTTTGCGCAACAGCTTGCGGGGGGTGGACAAAACAGCCAACATAAAACGCACTCCCTTGGCGCGCCGTACAGGATTTGGGCGCGCATTCTCGATTAGGGCGGATAATAGACAACGACAAAGGCGGGTCCAGACATGAAATGGCAGACACGCGAGATCGCGCCGGGGTTGTACCTTGTGGCAACCCCGTTGGGCAATGCGCGCGACATCACGTTGCGGGCGCTGGACCTATTGGCAGGGGCGGATGTGCTTGCGGCGGAAGACACGCGGTCGCTGCGGCGTTTGATGGACATTCACGGCGTTGCTTTGGGAGACCGGCCTTTGGTGGCGTATCATGATCATAATGGGGATCGGGCGCGGCCAAGGTTGATGGCGGCCTTGGACGCGGGTCAATCGGTTGTCTATGCCTCGGAGGCGGGGACGCCGCTGATCTCGGACCCGGGGTTCGATCTGATGCGCGCGGCGTTGCAGGCGGGTATTGCCTGCACAACCGCACCGGGCCCAACAGCGGTGGTGGCGGCATTGACGCTTTCGGGCCTGCCGTCCGACAGATTCATGTTCGCGGGGTTTTTGCCCAATACGTCTGGGAAGCGGAAAACGGCGTTGGCCGAAGTTGTGGGTGTGCCAGCGACATTGATATTTTACGAATCCCCCAAGCGACTGGGCGCCATGCTGCGAGATGCGGCAGAGGTGTTGGGACCGGACCGCGAAGCGGTAGTCTGCCGGGAGTTAACCAAGAAATTCGAAGAACGTTGTGCGGGAACGCTGGCAGATTTATCCACCAAGTATACTGAAGAATTCCCAAAGGGCGAAATCGTCGTACTGATTGATCGCGGTGTCGGAGCGGTTACGGATCAAGCGACCTTGGACGAGGCGTTGCAAGATGCATTGCTGCGTATGTCGGTCAAGGATGCTGCCAGTGAAGTGTCTAAGGTTTTTGGGATTCCGCGCCGCGATGCGTACCAAAGAGCGATGGCGTTAGGACAACGTTAGATGATTGGGTGCTACGTTTCGGGTGCAAGGGGATGTGACATGCCATTCGATTTTACAAACAATGCGGTGTCAAAGACACAGAACGCCCAGTCGGTGCACTTGGCTGCTGTGCACAAGACCAATTATCATGCGGGGCTGAGTGCGGAACAGGCGGTTGCCCGGTACTACGGGGATCGCGGAGCGGTGCTGCGAGAAACGCGTTGGCGCGGGCGCTGTGGGGAGATCGACCTGATCCTATCCGAAGGAGATAGGGTGGTTTTTGTGGAGGTTAAGAAAAGCCGCACACATGCCATGGCGGTAGGGCGCGTGACCGCGCGCCAGCTTAGCCGCATCTTGCGCAGTGCAGAGGATTATCTTGGCCAGTGTCCGGCAGGTGCGCTGACCGATGCGCGGCTAGATGTGGCGCTGGTGGATGAGTTTGGGGCGATTGAAATCATCCCGAATGCCAGCATGGGGCTTTGACGCGACGATCTTGCACGCCCGCAAGGCATGCGCCATTAGAAGGGCAGAGTTTGTAAAGGGCAGCACATGAAAATCGCGTTTCAGATGGACCCGATCCAGTCGGTCAACATCAATGCCGATAGTTCCTTCCGGCTAGCGGAAGAAGCGCAGGCGCGGGGGCATGAGCTGTTTTTCTATAGCCCAGACAAGTTGGCTTATGATGAGGGGCGCATCCTTGCCGTCGGTCATTGGTTCACGGTGCAGAGGGTGCATGGCGACCATGTGGCGTTGGGGCCAGAAGTGCAGATCGATCTGGAAGACGTCGATGTCGTGTGGTTGAGGCAAGATCCGCCGTTTGACATGCATTACATCACCTCGACCCATCTGCTGGATCGGCTCAAGGGCAAAGCGCTGGTGGTGAATGATCCGTTCTGGGTACGCAATTATCCGGAAAAGCTTTTGGTGCTGGATTTCCCCGATCTTACGCCGCCGACGATGATCGCGCGGGATTTGGCAACGATCAAGGCGTTCAAGGCGCGGTATGGGGATGTCATTCTTAAGCCGCTCTATGGCAATGGCGGTGCCGGGGTGTTCCGGTTGGACGCCAATGACCGCAACCTGTCGTCGCTGCACGAGCTGTTCACCGGGTTTTCGCGGGAGCCGTTGATCGTGCAGAAATTCCTGCCTGACGTGTCGGCGGGTGACAAGCGGGTGATTCTGGTCGATGGCGAGGCAGTTGGGGCGATCAACCGGGTGCCGGCGGCAGGCGAGACACGGTCCAACATGCATGTGGGCGGGCGCCCTGAGAAGGTTGGGTTGACGGAGCGCGATCTGGAGATATGCGCGCGGATCGGGCCGTTGTTGAAGGAAAAAGGTCAGGTGTTTGTCGGGATCGACGTGATCGGGAATTACCTGACCGAGATCAACGTGACTTCGCCAACGGGTATTCAAGAACTGGAGCGATTCGACGGAATCAATGTGGCCGAAAAGATTTGGCAGGCGATTGAAGCCAAGCTTTAACGGTTGGTTCGTCGGGCCTTTCGGCCCGCCTCACGGCGCGGATTGCGGCAGACGGTAGCTGAGAGCTTCGGCAACGTGGTCGCGGGTGATGCTGTCGGTGTTGTCGAGATCGGCGATGCTGCGTGCAACGCGCAACACGCGATGATAACCGCGCGCCGAGAGGCCGAAGCGGTCGGCGGCGCTGGTCAGCAGGGCACGGGCCGGTGTGTCGAGTGCGGTGGTTTGGTCGAGGAGGTCGCCTTCGAGATCGGCGTTCTGGTGCATATCGGGGTGATCCTGAAATCGGTCAGTCTGCACCGCGCGGGCAGCGGCGACGCGGGCCGCCAATTCGCGGCTACTTGCACCAGAGCTGGGAAGGTCGAGATCGCGGAAGGCGACAGGGGGCACGTCGACACGCAGATCGAAGCGGTCCATTAGGGGGCCGGAGATGCGGCCCATGTAGTCCTCACCGCAATTGGGCGCACGGGAACAGGCGCGGGCTGGATCGCTGAGATAGCCGCATTTGCAGGGGTTGGCGGCGGCGACCAGCATGAACCTGCACGGGTACTTGATGTGGGCGTTGGCGCGGGCGACCATGACTTCGCCCGTCTCGATTGGTTGGCGCAGGGTTTCGAGCACAGCGCGGGGGAATTCCGGAAATTCGTCCATAAAAAGCACGCCATTGTGGGCGAGGCTGATTTCGCCCGGTTTGGCGGTGCGCCCGCCGCCGACGATTGCCGCCATGGACGCGGTGTGGTGCGGTTCGCGAAACGGGCGATGACGCGAGATGCCGCCGGCTTCGATCAGGCCGGAAAGCGAATGCACCATCGAAGTTTCCAGCGCCTCGGCTGGGGTGAGCGGCGGCAGGATGCCGGGCAGGCGGGCGGCCAGCATGGATTTGCCAGAGCCCGGCGTGCCGACCATTAGGACATGGTGTCGGCCGGCGGCAGCGATTTCAAGCGCACGTTTGGCCCGTTCCTGACCTTTGACATCGCGCATATCGCGGCTGTCGGGGGCGTGGCTGACTTCTCCGGGATCGCAGGGCGCAAGCGGCGTGCGCCCGGTCATGTGCTGGATCACGTCCATCAACCCTTTGGCCCCGATCACTTGACAGCCACCGACCCACGCCGCTTCGGCACCTGACGCTGCGGGACAGATCAGGGCGCGGTTTTCTTCGGCTGCAGCCATCGCTGCGGGCAGCGCACCAATCACCGGGATCAGCGCACCGTCAAGCGACAGTTCCCCAAGGGCGACGGTGTCGGACACCGCGTCTTTTGGAAGAATGTCGAGTTCGGCCAACAGTGCCAATGCGATAGGCAGATCGAAATGCGAGCCTTCCTTGGGTAGGTCGGCAGGAGACAGGTTCACCGTGATGCGTTTGGACGGCAGCGCGATGTGCAGGGTGGAGAGAGCGCCGCGCACCCGATCGCGGGATTCGGACACGGCTTTGTCGGGCAGACCCACAACGGCGAACGCGGGCATGCCGGGAGTGATGGCGCATTGCACCTCGACCATGCGGGCGTCTACGCCTTCGAAGGCGACAGTATAGGCATGCGCAACCATGAGATCCGGTCCTCGTCTGTTGCGAGGGTGAGGCCATCATGGTTGCGAAAGGGTTAATTTTGGTTGCGAAAGCTTTTGGGGACAGCCGATTAGCCGGTGGTGAGCGTCATGAATGCGGGCCATGCTTTGGGATCAAGGGCCGTTTCATCGCGGCACGTTTTGTTTTCAAAGCCGTAGATGCGCCCGTCCATTTCAAGGAAATGTGCCGGCGTTCCACCCGTGAAGGGGCATTCAGCGTTGACTGATGGGCCTGCATCAACCGGTGTTGCGGTCAATGGTTCTGGGCCGGGCCATATTTTGGTGTCGAATGGTTTTGCATACCACGGCAAGGTGTCCCCGGTGGTCAGGCCCATGGTGCGCCACTGGCGGAACCATGGATCTGCCAGATGTGTGTCAACATAGTGCTGTGCTGTGTCGGAGAGGGCCACGTCATAGCCTGCCAACCGGGCGGCCACCGGGGCAAAAGCGATGTCCGCGATGGAATACTTGCCCAGCAACCATGGCCCTTGATCCGCATAGCGGTCGCGGGCATGGGTCCAAATGGTTTCGATCCGTGCGATGTCGGACCGTGTGGCGTCGGAGAGGGCAACATCACGATAGGCCGTACGCAAGTTCATCGGACATTCGCCGCGCAGCGCTGTGAAGCCGGAATGCATTTCTGCAGCGAGCGCCCGTCCCAAGCCGCGGGCGACTGGGTCTTCTGGCCAAAGACCTGCTGTTGGATGTCGGCTGTGCAGTTCTTCCGCCATTGCAAGTGAATCCCAGACGATGGTGCCGTCGGGGGCGCGCATTGCGGGTACGGTCCGGGCAGGGGCGATGCTGCCAAGTTGCTCGGCCACGCCTGTCTTGTTGAAATCGACCAGATGCACCTTGGGCGCAATGTCAAGAACACGGAACAACAGCCAGCCGCGCAGCGACCAACTGGAATAGGCGTAATCGCCAATAAAAAGCTCGTAAACCATGCGGGGGTGACTCCGATTGCCCATCTTTCACGCAAGCCTATCGCGACCCGCGCGGCATTCCCAATTTCGAATTGTGCGCGAGGCCATCACCGGAACCAATGGACCGCATGGGTGTTGGCCCGATGTTGAAACTTTTTTTCATAAATCTTTGATCCACGGGCTGGGGACCCCCGTAAACGATATAAGAGATAAAATCAGGGGACACCCATGGCACTGGACTCGTTTAACGACCACACCCTGTCTCGTCGCGCAATGAAAGCAGAATTGCTGGACGCGGAGACGGAACTCAAGCTGGCCTACGCGTGGCGCGATCAGCGCGACGAGGTCGCGCTTCACCGTCTGATCACGGCCTATATGCGGTTAGCCATTTCGATGGCGTCAAAGTTCAAGCGCTACGGCGCGCCGATGAACGACCTGATCCAGGAGGCCGGGCTTGGCCTGATGAAGGCGGCCGATAAGTTTGACCCGGATCGCGGTGTGCGATTTTCGACCTATGCGGTCTGGTGGATCAAGGCGTCGATTCAGGATTACGTGATGCGCAACTGGTCGATCGTGCGAACGGGATCCACGTCTTCGCAGAAATCGCTGTTCTTCAACATGCGCCGGGTTCAGGCGCGGCTGGAGCGGGAAGCGGCGGCCGAGGGTAAGGTGCTTGAAGGGCACGAGATGCGTCGGATGATCTCGGAAGAGATTGGCGTGCCTCTGCATGACGTGGAGATGATGGAAGGCCGGTTGTCCGGGTCCGATTATTCGCTGAACGCGACGCAATCGACCGAGGATGAGGGTCGCGAGTGGATCGACGCGCTGGAAGATGAGAGCGCGCAGGCGGATGAGCGTGTTGAAGAGGATTTGGACCTCGCGCAATTGCGTCAGTGGTTGATGATGGCGATGAACCAGCTCAATGAGCGGGAACGGTTCATCGTGCGGGAACGCAAGCTTCGGGAGGATGCGCGCACGCTGGAGAGCCTTGGCAATGAGCTGGGTTTGTCCAAGGAGCGGGTTCGCCAGCTTGAGGCAGCAGCGTTTGCAAAGATTCGCAAGTCACTTGAAGCGCAGAGCCCTGAGGTGCATCACTTCCTTTCATGAGACATGCCCTGGCTTCACTGATGTTCGCCCCCACGGCTTTGGCCGCTGGGGGCATTTTTGATGGTGCGGATGTGGTGTTCCTTGGGGAGTTGCATGACAACCCCGCCCATCATCTGCGGCAGGCAGAGCTAGTGTCGGAGTTGGCACCAACGGCGCTGGTGTTCGAGATGCTGACACAGGCGCAGGCAGATTTGGTGGGTCCGGAGTTGGTGGCGGACGAGGCGGCGCTGGAGGCCGCGCTGGGCTGGAACGATAGCGGGTGGCCTGATTTTTCGATGTACTACCCGATCTTTGCGGCGGCGCCCGAGGCTGCGTATTTTGGGGCGGCAGTGCCGCGCGACGTGGCGCGCGCAGCGATGGCCGAGGGGTTGCACACCGGGTTTCGCGGTGAAGCGGAGGCCTTTGGGTTGACCACGCCTTTGCCGGAAGAGCAGCAGGCGCGGCGCGAGGCGTTGCAACTGGCCGCGCATTGCGATGCGATGCCGGAAGAGATGCTGCCGATCATGGTGGACATTCAGCGGTTGCGGGATGCGGAGCTGGCATATTCGGCGGTTCAGGCGTTCGAGGCGCATGGCGGGCCGGTGGTGGTGATTACTGGCAATGGGCATGCACGGATGGATTGGGGTGCGCCGGTATACCTTATGGCAGCGGCGCCTGCGTTGCGGATTGCCGCTTTGGGGCAGGGTGAGGATGATGGCGCGCCGTCCGGTCTGTTCGATGTGGTCGAAAGCGCGCCACCAGCGGAGCGTGGAGACCCTTGCACTGCGTTCCGCTGATTGAGTTTTGTTCGACGGCCCCGTAACAAAGGTGGGGAACCCTGTCAGGACTGTGCCTTATGTTGAGCGGCAAACGTATCCTTCTGATCATCGGCGGCGGGATCGCGGCGTATAAATGCCCCGACCTGATCCGCCGTCTGCGTGAACGCGGCGCGATGGTGACGCCGGTCATGACGCGGGCGGCGGCGGAGTTTGTCACGCCTTTGTCGGTCTCGGCGCTGGCGGGGGAGAAGGTGTATACCGATCTCTTCGATCTGACGGACGAGGCCGAGATGGGGCATATCCAGCTGTCTCGCGTGGCGGATCTGGTGTTGGTCGCCCCTGCGACGGGGGATCTTATGGCGAAGATGGCACAGGGATTGGCGGGGGATCTGGCGACGACGCTTTTGTTGGCGACAGATACGCCGGTGATGATTGTGCCTGCGATGAATGTGCGGATGTGGGACCATCCGGCGACCCAGCGCAATCTGGCGGTTCTGCGCGGCGATGGCGTTTCCGTTGTCGGGCCGAATGACGGTGACATGGCGTGTGGCGAGTACGGGCCGGGGCGGATGGCGGAACCCTTGGAGATTGTCGATGCGGTGGTGGGTGCGCTCGCGGGTGAACCCTTGCGGGGCAAGCGGATCGTGGTGACATCCGGGCCGACGCATGAGCCGATTGATCCGGTCCGCTATATCGCCAACAGATCTTCGGGGGCGCAGGGCACCGCGATTGCAGCGGCGCTGCGGGCTTTGGGGGCCGAGGTGGTGTTTGTTACCGGCCCGGCGGAGGTTTCGCCGCCTGACGGCGTCGATGTGGTGCCCGTCGAAACGGCGCGCGAGATGCGGGCGGCGGTGCTCGCGGCTTTGCCTGCGGATGCTGCGGTGTTCGCTGCGGCGGTTGCCGATTGGCGGGTGGTCGGTGCGTCGGACAGCAAGATCAAGAAAGTGGCAGGCGCGTTGCCGACGCTGGAGTTTGAAGAGAACCCGGACATTCTGGCCGAGGTGTCGCAGATGTCAGAGGATCGCCCGGGGTTGGTGGTTGGCTTTGCCGCAGAGACCAATGACGTGATCGAAAACGCAACCGCCAAGCGCGCGCGCAAGGGCTGTGATTGGATTATGGCAAATGATGTGTCGCCTGCGACGGGCATCATGGGCGGAACCGAGAACGCAGTTACACTGATTTCGGACAGCGGGGCCGAGACGTGGCCGCGTATGGGCAAGGATGCTGTTGCGCGTCAATTGGCGGGACGAATTGCCGAAGCGCTGGTCTGACGGCGCGGTCGAGCCATTTTGCATATTTGGAAAAAGAAGAAGGGCAAAGCGTGGTCACGATCGAGCTGACTTGGGACGAGGGGGCGGACACGTCTTTGGGGCTGCCGGTTTATGCAAGTGCAGGGGCGGCGGGCGCGGATCTGCGGGCGAATTTCCCAAATCGAGGCGCAGTTGTTTTGGAGCCGGGCGCGCGAGCGTTGGTGCCGACGGGACTGCGTTTAGCGATCCCTGCAGGCTATGAGGTGCAGATCCGGCCGCGATCTGGATTGGCATTGAAGCATGGGATCACCTTGCCGAATGCGCCGGGAACCATCGACAGCGACTATCGTGGGCCTTTGGGGGTGATCATTATGAACGCCGGGGATCAGCGGTTCGAAATTTCGCACGGAGACCGGATCGCGCAGATGGTGGTTGCGCCCGTGCTGCGGGCGGAGTTCGCATTGGTTGAGTCATTGGACGACACAGCGCGGGGCGCAGGTGGCTTTGGATCGACCGGAGTGTCAGAATGATTGTCGTCTTCGCTATGGCAGGCGCGCTTTGGGGACTTGGCGCGCTGATGAAAATGCCGAGGAGAGCGCGATTTTACATGATCGCGCTGCTGTATGTGGGTGTTCTGTTCATTCAGATCGCATTGCCTTTGGGCCATCCATTGCGCATGGCGACTGGAGAGAGTGCGGCACTTTGGATTTTGCTTGGGGTCTTTGCTGCGATTGCCGTGCTTTATGGGAAGGTCGTCAAAGGGCTGAAAGCCCGTGCACTGGTTAAGGAAGAGGGCGCGGCGCTGCCGGTGCAGCGATCTGTCAGTTTCTCGGCCTCCGAGTTGGAGCGGTACGCGCGCCATATCGTGCTGCGCGAGATCGGTGGTCCGGGGCAGAAGGCCTTGCGCGATGCCAAGGTTCTTGTGATCGGGGCAGGCGGTCTGGGTGCGCCCGCGGTGCAGTATCTTGCTGCGGCTGGTGTCGGCACCATCGGGGTGATCGACGATGATGTGGTCGAGAACGCTAATCTGCAACGGCAAGTGATCCACCGCGATGCGGATATTGGCATGCCAAAGGTGTTTTCCGCGCAGGCCGCAATGGTGGCGCAGAATCCGTATGTGGAGGTGCGCCCGTATCACCGGCGACTGACCGAGGATTTGGCCGAGAAGCTGGTAGCGGAGTATGATCTGGTCTTGGACGGGACGGATAATTTCGAGACGCGCTATCTGGCGAACCGCGCTACTGCTGCCATGGGCAAGCCGTTGATTTCCGGGGCGTTGTCTCAATGGGAAGGGCAGATTTCGATCTTTGATCCGGCGTCGGGAACGCCCTGCTATCAGTGTATTTTTCCTGAGGCCCCCGCAGATGGTTTGGCACCGTCTTGCGCTGAGGCTGGGGTGATCGGGCCTTTGCCCGGTGTGATCGGGTCGATGATGGCAGTGGAGGCGATCAAGTTGATCACCGGGGCGGGGCAGGCGCTGAAAGGTGAGATGCTTATTTACGACGCGCTTTGGGGCGAGACGCGGAAAATCGGGCTTAAGACGCGGGGCGATTGCCCGGTGTGTGGCGCAGGCGCGGCGGACACGGCTGTGATGCGCTGAACGTTGCTTTGCTTTTGCGTCGGCCATTGTTGTTGGCCTCGGACGGCCCTAGGTTTTGTTCAAACCGAATAGGAGCGTTTGATGACAAACCCTTTGCTTGAAACTTGGGATACACAGTTCGGCTTGCCGCCGTTTGACCTTATTGAGGACGCGCATTTCGCGCCTGCGATCGAGGTGGCGATGGCGGAAGGTTTGGCTGAGGTCGAAGCCGTGGCGACCAATGCAGAGCCACCGACCTTCGAGAACACCGTTGAGGGTTTGATGAAGACGGGTTCGTCGTTGGACCGGGTGTTGGGTGTGTTCTACAACCTAGCGGGGGCCGACAGCACCGATAGGCGTGAAGAGATCATGCGGGAGTTTTCGCCAAAGCTGGCGGCGCATTCAGCGGCGATTTATGGCAATCAGGCGCTGTTTTCGCGGATCGAACAGGTGTGGTTGGCGCGGGATGCGCTGGATTTGACGCCGGAACAGGCGCGGGTGCTGATGTTGACCCATCGCGGCTTTGTGCGCGCGGGTGCTGCGCTGACCGGGGATGAGGCCGCGCGGATGAAGGAGATCAAGGGGCGGCTGGCCACTTTGGGTACGCAGTTCGGGCAGAACCTGCTGGCGGATGAGCGCGACTGGCAGCGGGCCTTGTCAGAGGACGAGTTGGAGGGTTTGCCTGCGTTTGTGGTGAGCGCAGTGCGTGCCGCGGGCAAGGAGCGGGGCGCGGATGGCCCGGTGTTGACCTTGTCGCGGTCGGTTATTGTGCCGTTCTTGCAGTTTTGTCCGAACCGGTCGTTGCGGGAAGAGGCGTGGCGCGCCTGGGTGGCGCGCGGCGAGAATGGCGGCAAGACGGACAACCGTGGGGTTGCAGCCGAGATTTTGCAGCTGCGCGCCGAGCGGGCGAAGTTGCTCGGGTATAACGATTTCGCGTCCTACAAGCTTGAGAC
Source organism: Paracoccaceae bacterium (assembly GCA_024742575.1). GTDB lineage: Bacteria > Pseudomonadota > Alphaproteobacteria > Rhodobacterales > Rhodobacteraceae > Marivita. The sequence goes on from JANSYF010000012.1 coordinate 64,911, forward strand.
CGAGATGGCGAAAACGCCTGAGGCTGTTCGCGGTTTGTTAATGGATGTGTGGGAGCCTGCGAAGGCGCGGGCCTTGGCGGATGCTGCGCTTCTGGAAGACAGGATGGTGGCCGATGGTGTGAACGGGCCGTTGCAGGCGTGGGATTGGCGGTATTATTCCGAGGCGCGGCGGCGCGAGGAATTTGCGCTCAATGAGGCGGAACTGAAGCCGTATTTCCAGTTGGAAAAGATGATTGAGGCGTCCTTTGCCTGTGCCAACCGGCTGTTCGGGCTGGAGTTCCGGCCTTTGGATGCTGCGCTGTATCACGCGGACGCGCGAGCGTGGGAAGTGACGCGGAAGGGGCAGCATGTGGCGGTGTTCATTGGCGATTACTTTGCGCGGGCGTCGAAACGGTCGGGTGCGTGGTGCTCGGCGATGCGGTCTCAGCGCAAGTTCCCGGATGTGCAGGCGCCGATTGTGGTGAATATCTGCAACTTCGCGAAGGGCGATCCGGCGTTGTTGTCCTATGATGATGCGCGGACACTGTTCCACGAGTTCGGCCACGCGCTGCACCAGATGTTGTCGGATGTGACCTATGACATGATCTCGGGCACGTCGGTGGCGCGGGACTTTGTCGAGTTGCCGAGCCAGTTGTATGAACATTGGCTGGAAGTGCCGGAGGTGCTGCAGGAATTCGCGGTTCACGCTGAGACCGGAGAGGCGATGCCGCGGGAAATGCTGGACAAGGTGCTGGCGGCGGCGACCTATGACATGGGGTTCCAGACGGTGGAATATGTGGCGTCGGCGCTGGTTGATCTGGCGTTCCACGAAGGCGCGCCACCTGCTGATCCGATGGCTGAGCAGGCCAAGGTGCTGGCCGAATTGGGGATGCCGGAGGCGATTGTCATGCGCCATGCGACGCCGCATTTTGCGCATGTGTTCACCGGGGACGGGTATTCGTCGGGCTATTACAGCTATATGTGGTCCGAAGTGATGGATGCGGATGCATTCGAGGCGTTCGAGGAAGCGGGCGGGGCATTTGATCCGGCGATGGCGGGAAAGCTTGAAGAGTTCATCCTGTCTGCCGGTGGGTCCGAAGAGGCGGATGTGCTCTATACCAAGTTCCGGGGGCGGATGCCGGGAGTTGAAGCGTTGCTCAAGGGGCGTGGGCTGGCGGCGTGAGGCAGGCGACACTCCGTCGACGGAGTGTCCAAACGCGTTGACGCGTTTGGGTCAGGTGTCTGAGGCCAGGTTTTCGGTTTGCAAAAAACGTTCGAAGGCGTCGAGGTTGATGGCTTCGAACTGACCAAAGCTTTGCATCCAGATGCTGGCTTCGCGTAGCGCGTCGGGTTCCAGTTTGCACCATTTCACGCGACCGCGTTTTTCCTGACTGATCAGGCCCGCGTCTGCCAAAGCCATGAGGTGCTTGGAAATCGCGGCGAGCGACATCTCGAACGGCTCGGCCACGTCGGTGACGGCCATGTCATCTTCGAGCAGCATCGTCAGGATCTGACGGCGCGTCGGGTCTGCCAGAGCTGCGAAGACAGTGTCGAGTTTAGGGGCCATGACGCGCAGTAGACGGAGACCGCGCAAAAACTCAACCGAAAAGTTGAATATGCGGAATGGGCCAGAACCGGGGGTTCCAAGGCTGCGACCGTTTGGTTGCGCTTCTCTGCTCCAAATAAAATATAATAATTTTCAATGGGATAGATTGTGTCGAAGTGCGCCAACCAGCGCCTTGACTCAGGTCATGCCGCACCGTAGCACATGGCCAAAGTTCCAACTGAGGTGGAGCGCGTGTCTGAGAGTGATCCAAAGCAAAAGCTGAAAGAGCTGGAAGCGCGGATTGCTGCGGCCAAAGGGGCCAAAGAGGACAAGCCACATCAAGAGGAACACTACAGTCAAGCGCAACAAGCGTGGCGCATGGTGATTGAGATGGTGTCCGGTCTTGGGATCGGATTTGGCATCGGATACGGGCTTGATGCGGTCTTCGGAACGCAGCCTTGGTTGATGGTGCTGTTTACATTGTTGGGCTTCGCGGCAGGGGTGAACGTGATGATGCGCACCGCCAAAGAGTTCCAAACCAAGCAACTGGCCGATCTGGCCGGAGAGAACGAGAGGGATCGACATGGCGACGGAAGCTGAGGGCGGCGGACTTGTATTCCACCCGATGGACCAGTTCATCGTCAAACCGCTGTTTGGTGACGGCGCGGTGGGCATGTTCACCTTTACCAATGTCGCGCTGTGGCTCTTGCTGGCAGTGGCCTGCGTGGTCGCGCTGATGGTGCTGGGTACGTCCAAGCGCGCCACTGTGCCGACGCGGACGCAGTCGATTGCAGAATTGGCCTACGGTTTCGTTTACAAGATGGTCGAAGACGTGACGGGCAAAGATGCGGTGAAGTACTTCCCGTATATCTTTACGCTGTTCATGTTCATTGTCTTCTCGAACTTCCTTGCTTTGATCCCGACCTCCTTTTCGCCGACATCGCACATCGCGGTCACGGCGGTTCTTGGCTTCGGCGTCTTCATCGCAGTGACATTGCTGGGCTTCGTCAAGAACGGCGCAGGCTTCCTTGGTCTGTTTTGGGTATCGAGCGCGCCCTTGGCGCTGCGTCCGATCCTTGCCGTGATCGAACTGATTTCCTACTTCGTGCGCCCGGTGAGCCATTCCATTCGTTTGGCTGGCAACATCATGGCGGGACACGCAGTTCTCAAAGTGTTTGCAGGCTTTGCTGCGATCACTGCTGTCGCGCCGCTGTCGATCCTCGGCATCACGGCAATCTATGCACTGGAAGTGCTCGTGGCCTTTATTCAGGCCTACGTGTTCACGATCCTGACCTGCGTGTACCTCAAGGACGCGCTGCACCCGTCACACTAACGAAAGGTGCGTGTTCGCGCGCACCCTACGCACCAACGCTAACTTCCAATCGTAAGGAGAATTCACATGGAAGGCGATCTCGCACACATCGGCGCAGGCCTGGCAGCAATCGGTTCCGGCGCAGCCGCAATCGGGGTGGGCAACGTGGCCGGCAACTACC